>JBOHQZ010000724.1:0-3950 GCA_050732275.1 bacterium | reverse complement strand
AATTACAAAAGCAGCGAGAAACCGCATCCAGCCGTGAGTCGAGCGCGCTGGAGCGCCGTATCGAGTTGAATCAACAACGGGTCAATTCTTATCGCCAGCGCCAAAGCGCATTGGCGGATTTATTTGCCGAAGCCGAAGCCTGTGAAGCGAGTCTTGAAGAAGCGTACATGCAATTTGCCGGCGCCGAATCCGCCGTGGCTTTGCCAAAATCCAACGTCGATAATGCCATCACGCGCCTGGAAACCGCCGTCGCGGCGGCGCGGCGCGTTGAAACGCGGATACGAAATATGAGTGCGGCAGATGAGATTTATCTGGCCGCGAATGAGAAGGCCAATTAGATCCCAATATGTCAAGAGGTGTTTTATGAAATTTTTGCAGGATTATCACTTCGTCGAAAAGCTCAGCCGCGGCATTCCGATGGTCGTTCGTGAAATGAAAAAGCTCGGTGTCCGCGAGCCGGATTTTCACGAAAGCGGCGAGGAATTTATTGTGACGCTTTATCGAAAATAATTGAACATTTTCCATATTTTTTTACGAGCAAACAAAAAGGAGAGATAAAAGATGGAAGAACAACCTGGCATCATGCAAGCGTTATGGCGCTTCATCACGTTTTATCGAGTGCGCAAGGCGCTCGGCCTCGTGCGCGCGGCCAACAAACAGTTCACCGGCTCGACCTCCGGCATTCGCGACGCCTTCGATATCGAGATGAACCAAAAAGTGCAGGAATACAAGCAGCTCGAATCCGCCGTGGCCGAGGTTGAAAACGTAATCGAAACAAAACGGCTCGAATTGGAGCGTTTGAATAACGAGGAAAAAGAGCTGCTGAAAAAACGCGAAGGCGCGCTGGCCCTGGCGGAAAAGGCGCAGGTCGAAGGCAACACCGATGGCTTCACGCAGCATCAAGCCGCGTTCACGCGCTTTCAAAGCCGCATCAACGAGGTTGAGGAACGGCAGAAATCGTTAGCCGAGCAAACCAAGCAATATGAAGACAGCATGAAGAAATACATGCTGCAGCTCACGAAGATGCAGGCGTACGTCCAATCACTGCCCGCGAAAAAAGCCGAAGCGATGGCGGATTTTGTCTCGGCGCAGCGCATCATCGAGCTGAATCATCGTCTCATGGGGATCAAAACTTCGTTTGAAGACGGGCCAGTGTCGCTGGTTCTCGAAGAGAACCGGCGGTTGACCGCCCAGGCCAGAGTTACCGAAAAAATGGCCGGCACGAATGTCGAATTGCAAGACACGATGTATGCCGACGCCGGCCGCTCATCCGAAAGCGGCGATGTTTTTGCCAAAATGCTCGCGGCGCGCAAGGCGCAAAAGGAAGCGGCAACTGCGCCGGCGGAAAAAGAGACTACCAAGCAAGCGGCCGGCTCCGGCAATGATCGGCCGAAGATTTGACTTTTCGCGTAACGTGAAACGTGTAACGGTCTTGTTTTGAAAATGTTTGTTAGTTCCGCCTGTCATCCCGTAGGGATCTTTTTTCCAATCAAGCACGTTTTGCTGGCTAAGAAAGAAGATTCTTCCAGATGAAGCTTTTTAATAGTTTTGCCCCAAATCGTTTTGCCTTTTCAAACCATCTGAAATAGTTACGAAAGTTTTAATTCATGGAGCAAATGAAAATGAAACGCAGTAAATTGATTTTTGCCTTGACGGCTGTTTGCTTGGTTTTGATCCTGGTAATGAGCATGATCATCATGTCAACTCAGATCAGCCTGGCGCAGAACAAAAAACCCAAATTCACCTTGATGTGGTCGATCTACGTCGGCTGGATGCCGTGGCCGTTTGCGGCGGAGTCCGGCATCATCAAAAAGTGGGCGGATAAATACGGTATCGAGATTGACGTGCGCCAAGCCGATTATATTCCGACTATCGAGGCGTATGTCGCCGGCAAGGCAGATGCCTGTGTGATGACGAATATGGAATGCCTCGACATGCCGGCGGCTTCGGGAATTGACAATACGGTTGTCGTGATCGGGGATTTCTCGAACGGCAACGATGTCCTTTATACGCGCGACAATCTGCAAGTTCCGCAACTGGCCGGCAAACAGGTGGCGCTGGTAGAGTTGTCAGTGTCGCATTATCTGCTCGTGCGCGCGCTCGAGAGCAAAGGCAACGGCCTGGCGGAGAAAGACGTCAAAATCCTCAACACCAGCGATGCGGATATTGCGCCGGTTTTTATTTCCAATGCTTCACAGAAAGCCGTCGTGACATGGAATCCGATGGCTTTGGAAATCGAGCAAACACCCGGCGTGAAGCGCGTGTTCGATTCGGCGGCGATTCCCGGCGAAATTCTCGATCTGCTCGTCGTAAAAACCGATGTGCTGAAAAAGAATCCCCAGCTCGGCAAGGCGTTGGCCGGCGCGTGGTATGAAATCATGGGCATCATGTCCACTCGCAGCCCGGAAGCGGACAAGGCCATCGCGCGCATGGCGGAATCATCTGGCGCCACCCCGGCATCATTTAAACAGCAGCTCAGAACGACGGCGATGTATTATCGCGCTCAAGACGCCGTCGCGTTCACGCAATCGCCCGAACTGTATCGCAGCATGGACTTCGTCCGTAAATTCTGTTTCGAGCACAAGCTGCTCGGCGAAAGCGCCACTTCGGTTGATTATGTCGGCATCCAATTCCCCGGCGGCAAGACATTGGGAAATCCCAATAATGTGAAGATGCGCTTCTCGACGGAGTACATGCAAATGGCGGCGGAGGGCAAGCTGTGAGAAAAGCCGTGTAACGTTAAACGTGTAACGGTCTCATATTGAAAGAGCGTTACACGATCAGCCCAATGATCCTAAAAAATGAGGAGATTCGTTCATTGCGACTCCGCAACATCTTCGGCATCTACGCCGATCTCCCGCGTTGGCTGCGAACGGTGCTGGCGGTTCTGCCTTTTGTGCTGATCGTTGCCGGCTATGTTGCCATTGCGGAAAAACGCCACCAGGAAAATCCGGACGACAAAGTCACGCCCACACCGCAACAACTCGTCAAAGGTTTTTGGCGAACCGCAACCGAGCCGGATCGTGACGGCAACATCCGTTTGTGGGTTGATACCCTTGCTAGCTTGCGGCGCTTGGGTATCGGCGTTTTGCTCGCCGCCATCGTCGGAATCTTGTTTGGGCTGCACCTCGGCGTCATGCCGTTCTTTGAAGCAAATTTCCTAAAGCTCGTGACGTTTTTGGACAAAATACCGGCGCTCGCGATGTTGCCGATTCTGTTCATTCTTTTAGGATTGGAAGAGACGGCGAAAGTGGCGCTGATTTTCATCGGCATCGTGCCGACGATTACGCTCGACACCTATCTGCGCGCCAAAGAAATTCCGCAAGAGCAATTCGTCAAAGCCTTCACGCTCGGCGCTTCGGACTTTGAGGCGACGTACAAAGTGGTGCTGCCGCAAATTTTTCCCAAAGCGCTGGACTCGGTGCGGCTCAATCTCAAAGGCGCGTGGCTTTTCCTTATTGCCGCCGAATCTATCGCCGCCACCGAAGGGCTCGGCTATCGCATCTTCGTCGTGCGGCGCTATTTGGCAATGGACATCATTATCCCGTATGTGATTTGGATCGCGTTGCTGGCATTTTTGATGGATTTTATTTTGCGCCTGTGGGTGAAAAAGGGATTCCGATGGTTGCAAGCGTAACCCAGTCGGCCCGACTGGTTCTGCGTTAGAGTAAATGTATCAGTTATCAGTCATCAGTAAAGAGTTGCACTGATAACTGGACACTGACTACTTGAGAGAAAGAAAACGAGTAAGATTAGGAGCAAGAGCCATTGAGCGACATCTTTGTAGTCAAACTCGAAAACATCTACCAGCGCTATCATCGCGATGGCAAGCTGGCGACCATTCTCAGCGATATTGATTTAAAAGTGCGGCCCAAGGAGCTCGTCACTCTCGTCGGCCCGAGCGGTTGCGGCAAATCCACGCTCTTGCGGTTGATCGTCGGCTGGGAACG
>JBOHQZ010000723.1:0-3955 GCA_050732275.1 bacterium | reverse complement strand
TTCCTGCCAACGTTCAATGATTTGGTTCAGAAAAATCTGCACATCGATTATAGCACGGATTGGGTTTTCGCCGGCGGTTTTCTTCTGCTCGCCGTTACAGTTGGCATTGTTGCCGGCAGTTATCCGGCTTTCTTTTTGTCACGCTTTCGGCCGGTCGAAGTGTTGAAAGGCGGCCGGCACCAAGGCACCTCCGGCGCCCGTATGCGCCAGGTGCTGGTGGTCGGTCAGTTCATCGTCTCGATTGCCCTGATCGCCTGCACCATCATCGTCAGCAGGCAAATCGATTTTATCCGCAACAAGCGCCTGGGTTTTGACAAAGAGCAAGTGCTGGTCCTGCCATTGCGCGGCGAACAGGCACAAACCAAATGGCCGCAGTTGAAAACCGCACTTTTGCGCCACCCTGAAATTGAAGCTGTTACAGCTTCTTCCAGTGTGCCGGCGGACCCGAACTGGTTGCAAATAGACGCCAAACGCAGTGATGGAGATGAAACCAAAGTCGTCTTCACATACCAAATCGACTATGACTTCTTCGAAACCCTGGGGATCGAATCGGTGGCCGGCCGGTTCCTGTCCCCGGACTTTCCCAGCGACAGCGCCCAGGCTTTCGTGCTCAACGAAGCCGCGGTCGAAGAATTCGGCTATGAGTCGGTGGAAGCAGCGGTTGGACAATTGTTTGTCTGGCTTGGCCAAGGTCCGGAAAATGCGAAGCGGGGGATCGTCGTTGGGGTGGCGAAGGATTTTCATTTTCGCCCGCTGTATGAAGAAATCGCACCGGCTGTTTTCCATCTCATGCCGTACGAGATGCAATTCCTTATCCTGCGCATTCAGGCCAACAGTATGGAAACGGCGCTGTCAGTGCTGAAAACCGCCTGGCAGGGATTCGATCCCGGCCACCCATTGGACTTTTCTTTCATGGATGAAAAGGTCGAAACGCAGTACCGTGCCGAGACACGACTGCTGGAAGCGTTCGGCATCTTCTCCGTTCTTGCCATTTTTATCTCCTGCCTCGGTTTGTTCGGGCTCGCTGCCTTCGCGGCAGAACAGCGCCACAAGGAAATCGGCATCCGCAAGGTGCTCGGCGCATCGGTGGTCAATCTGGTGTTCCTGCTCACCGGCAACTTTACCCGCCTGCTGTTGGTGTCGTTTGTCGTCGCCATCCCGATTATCTGGCTTGCCATGAACAAATGGCTGCAAAATTTCGCCTATCGCATTGACATTGGCTGGTGGGCATTCGCGCTGGCCGGAGGGTTGGCGCTGCTCATCGCGCTACTAACGGTAAGCACGCAAGCGATCAAAGCCGCGCTGGCGAATCCGGTGGAGGCGTTGCGCTATGAGTGAGGTAAAAAGATGCAGATATGAAGAAGCAAAAAAGAAAGAGGATTTATTGACTTCGGAACTCGGACAGAAGGCTTCGGACCCTAATAATTGACTTCGGACCTCGGACTAAAAAACTTCGGACTTCGCCATGCTCAAAAACTACTTCAAAATCGCCGTCCGCAATTTGCTCAAATACAAGGGCTACAGTCTCATCAACATCGGCGGCTTGGCCATCGGCTTTGCGTGCTGTCTGCTGATCGCGTTGTGGGTCGTACACGAGCTGAGCTACGACCGCTTTCATGCCAATGCCCAGCAAATTTATCGCGTCGCAGAAATCTTTCGTGAAGATGGCAAGATCGTCGAGGAATCGGCCGGCATCCCGTTTCCGGTCGGTCCGACTTTGCGGGAAGCTTTTCCCAATCTGCAAGCCGTGCGTTTTTATCAAACCTTCGAGAAAATTCCATTGCTGCGTCACGGCGAAAATAGCTTCTACGAGCCTCGGCTGTTCTTTACCGATTCGACGGTGTTCGATATTTTTTCCTTCGAGCTATTGCAGGGCAATCCCAAGACGGCTTTGACGGCGCCGTTTTCCATCGTGCTCACCGAATCGAGTAGTCGCAAATATTTTGGCAATGAAAACCCGCTCGGAAAAAACTTGCGCTTTGAAAACCAGCTTGATTTCACCGTCACCGGCGTGGTGCGCGATGTGCCGGCGACTTCGCACATTCAATTCGATTTTCTTGCTTCGCTGCTGAACATCGGCGATATTTTTCGTGCCAGCGGCACGACTTTCGGCTGGCGCGGCTGGTATTGGAATCCCTGCCACACCTACATTTTATTGCCGCCGGAATACAGCCGTGAGCAATTCGAAGCGTTGTTGCCCGGCTTCGTGCAGAAACATGCGGATGAGCGGCTGCGCGCTAATCTCTCGTTTTACTTGCAGCCGTTGACCGACATTCATTTGCACTCCAATCTTTATCAGGAGCTTGGCGTCAACGGCAACGAGCGCTCGGTTTATCTCTTTGCCGTCATCGCCGTTTTCATTTTGCTGCTCGCCTGCATCAACTTCATGAATCTCGCCACCGCCCGCTCGATCAAACGCGCCAAAGAAATCGCCGTGCGCAAAGTCGTCGGCGCGTTTCGCACGCAGCTTGTCGGGCAATTTCTCGGCGAGTCGCTGCTCATCAGCTTCATTGCCGCGTTTCTGGCGATCATTTTGGTCGAGCTGTTGCTCCCGACTTTCGCGCGCATTTCCGGCGCAAATTTAGATCTCGCTTTGATCGGCTTTCCCAAATTATTCGCCGGCGTCGGACTTCTCGCAGCCATCGTCGGCTTGATCGCCGGAAGTTATCCGGCGCTGTTTTTATCATCCTACCTTCCGGTCGAAGGTTTGGGATTGAAGAGCAATCGCGGCGCCGGCACGATCACCGCGCTGTTTCGCAAAGGCTTGGTGGTTTTTCAATTTTGTATTTCCATCGCCTTGCTCGTCGGCACGGCGGTGATTTACCAGCAGCATCAATTTTTGCGGCAAAAAGAACTGGGCTTCGACAAGGAGCAAATCGTCATGATCCCGATTCGCGGCACGTCGATCAAGCCGCAAGTCGAGGCCTTTAAAGCCAGGCTGCGCCAGGATGCGGCCGTGATCAATACTTCAGCAGTTTCCAATATCATTGGCAGAGACGTGCAGGTTTGCCCATTCGGCGCGGAGGGAAAAACCGAAGTGCTGCAAATGCCCGGACTCTTCGTCGATCACGATTTTATCAAAACCTTTGGCGTAAAATTGCAGCAAGGGCGAGGGTTCGATGTCGCATTTTCCACCGACTCCACCGCCTTCTTGCTCAACCAGGCTGCGATGAGTTTGATCGAATGGCCGGAGCCGCTGGGCAAGCGCATGAACTTTGGGCGCGAAGGCCAGGTCATCGGCGTGGTCAAAGATTTCAATTACGCCTCGTTGCGCGAGCGCATTCGCCCGATGGCGATTTTGATTCGCCCCGGCTGGTTTTCCTACGTCGCCGTGCGGCTCGCGCCCAGCGAGATCGCCTCGACTTTGCGCCGCTTGGAAACGGTGTGGCGCGAGTTCGAGCCGCAGCGTCCGTTCGAGCCATTTTTTCTGGACGACAATTTGAATCAACTTTATAAAAAGGAAGAACGGTTGAGTCTCATTTTAAGCTCGTTTTCCATGCTCGCCATCGTCATCGCTTGCTTGGGCTTGTTCGGATTGGCGGCGTTCGCGACCGAGCAGCGCACGAAAGAAATTGGCATTCGCAAAGTGTTGGGCGCTTCGATGCCGAATCTCGTGGCGCTGCTGTCCAAAGATTTTGCCAAGCTCGTGCTCATCGCCAACGTGATCGCGTGGCCGCTCGCCTGGTTCGCCATGAGCAAATGGCTGGAAGATTTTCCCTATCGCATCGCGATGGGTCCGAGATTTTTGATTTTCGCCAGCCTCGCCGCTCTCGCCGTCGCCATCTTGACGGTGAGTTATCAAGCGCTGCGGGCCGCGCTGGCGAATCCTGTTGAAGCGCTGCGGTATGAATAGAAGAGGGCGGGAAGCATAGAAGAGAGGATTTAAAGCATGGAGAGTGATTGCTTGTACACTTTGGCTCTAAGCCTTCAGCCCTCCGCTTTACGCCCTCTGCGC
>JBOHQZ010000722.1:0-3957 GCA_050732275.1 bacterium | reverse complement strand
CTCTTGCCCAGGTGTTTCGCGACATGCTGCTGGTGTTCGGCAATTTTCGCTTCATCAGCTTTCTCGTCATCTTCTCCGGCTTCTGGATCATGTTCTGGCAAATTTTTTATTCTTTTCCTTTTTACATTTTGGAAGTTTTGAAATTCGAGCGGTTCGAGCTCTTGGAAGCGGTCGATGCCTGGACGATCATTCTCGTCAGTATTCCCATGACGGCGCTGGTGAAAAAATGGCGCCCCATCACGGCCATGACGCTGGGTTTCGCGCTCGCCAGTTTTAGCTGGTTGATTATTGCCGGATCGCCAACGATAACCGCGGCTATTATCGGCGTTGCCATTTTCGCCTTCGGTGAAGCGACACAATCGCCGCGATTTTATGAATATGTTTCCAATCTCGCGCCCAAAGATCAGGTTGGAACTTTCATGGGATTCGCATTTTTGCCGGTGGCCATCGGCTCATTCGTTGGCGGCCCATTAGGTGGGTGGCTCGTGCAAACCTATTTGCGCGAAACAATGAACCCGGCGATGATCTGGTACATCGTGGCGGGAATCGGTTTCGCCTCCACGGCGCTGATGTTGCTCTACAATATGTTCTTTGTCAAAAAAGAAGCCGCGTAGTCGGTAGTCCTGCCCCCTTGTGGGGCACTGTTGTAGCACGGCGCTTTTTGAATGCAAAATCCGCCCACTCCGTCCCGCTTCCATATAAAAGCTATAGAGATGGAGCGGGGCAAGGGGCGGGGACTACAATAATTTTTTAGAGAACAGAGCATGTTTTATATCTGGATCGTTGCCGCTTATCTGGCGCTGCTCTTTATCGTCGCGCTTTCCAAAATGCGCGGCGTTAAAACGCAGGAAGACTTCATGGTCGCCGGCCGCAAAACGCCGACGCTGCTGCTGGTGGGAACGCTGGTTTGCACGTGGATCGGCTCCGGCAGTTTGTTTGGCAGCGCCGGGCTGGGGTTTCGCAGCGGTTTCTCGGCGCTGTGGTTTAGCGCCGGCGCGTGGGTCGGCATCGCCATCGTCTATTTTTTGGCGCATCGCGTGCGCCGCATCGCCCAATATACGCTCTCGGATATTTTGGAAACGCGCTACAATCAATGGGCGCGCTTGCTCGGCACCCTGACCATCATCATTGCTTATCTCACCATTGCCGGCTATCAATTCCGCGGCGGCGGACGGCTGCTGCACATTCTCACCGGCATGGATCCCATCCTCGGCGGCGCCATAAGCTGCGCCGTTACCATCCTTTTCACCATGATCGCCGGTTTGGTGTCGATCATCGCCGTCGATCTGTTCAATGGCATCGTGATGACGCTCGGCGTCGTCATCGGCGTGCCGCTGCTGCTCGCCAAGGTTGGCGGCTGGCAGCAGGTGCAAACATTGCCGGCGGATCATTTCACGGTTTTCGGCGACAACGACGCCGTGTGGGCGCTCGGCATTTTTCTTCCCACTTTTTTTCTGCTGTTGGGGGAAAGCAGCATGTATCAAAAATTTTTTTCTGCCAAAGACGAGCGCGCCGCGCGCCACGCGGTGATCGGCATGATCATCGGCGTCGTGGTGATTGAAAGCTTGCTCTACGGCCTCGCGATTATCGGCAGCGCCAAGTACTTCCAACAAGCGCCTTTTGTCAATCCGGACGGCGCCTTCAATGATAGCCAGACCGAGACCATCATTTTGTATGTGGCGCGGCACGATTTGCCGATGCTCGCCGGCGGCTTGATGATGGCCGCGGCGGTTGCCATCATTCTCTCGACGGCGAACACGTATTTGATGATTCCCTCCACCAATATCGCGCGCGATCTCTATCAACGCTTCATCAATCCCAACGTTTCACCGGAGAGAATAGTCGTCGTTCAGCGTATCTTAATCGTCGCACTCGGGATCATCGCTTATGTCGCCGCAACGTTTTTCGAGAGCATTCTCAAGATGGCGCTCACGGCGTATACGATGATCGGCGCCGGCATCACGCCGGCGCTGCTCGCGGCCTTCTTGTGGAAAAGAGCCAGCGTCGCCGGCGGGGTTGCTTCCATCGCGGCCGGCATGTTAGTGACTGTTGCCATCACCACGGCCAATTTTATCTTGCCGGAACTGTTAATGGAAACGGACTATATCATCATCCCAGCAGCGAGTGCGTCCATACTCACGCTGATTGTGGTGAGCTTGCTTACACCACCGCCGCCGGAGGAAAAATGGCAACCGTTTTGGACGAAAACAAAGTAAGAAAAGTGATATGCTTTTAGCAATCAGACCGGAGTGCAATGCTTCAGCATTGCCCAGCTGGGGGTGGGAGACCCAGAGTTCACTTGGCTAAATTT
The DNA here is from genome assembly GCA_050732275.1 of bacterium. Lineage (GTDB taxonomy): Bacteria > Zhuqueibacterota > Zhuqueibacteria > Zhuqueibacterales > Zhuqueibacteraceae > Zhuqueibacter. The sequence continues at coordinate 1,646 of JBOHQZ010000722.1, read as the reverse complement.
TTGCTAATTTGCGCGCAAGCCGGGCTTGACATTTATTATTATTTGGTTTATCTTTAAATTGGCATGTCTTGTAGAACAGGCAATGGCACAATTTCAGCACGCAAGGCAGGATGAATGTATATTTACTCATCCAAGCAGATGGAAAAATCGTATATTTTATGGAAGCCCCGATTTTAGTGCATAAAATCGGGGGAATACTTTTTCCGGCTCTTGAGAATAAGAAATCGAACGACAACTGCATCTTTTGGAACTAACAGCAAGACTTTCAACAATGGCTTCTCATCCTTTCGAGATTCAACTCACGCTCGTCCCGCAATCGCGATTTGATGTGATCAATGTGGCGGAGACGATTCGGGAACAATTCGACGGTTTGTTTTCGCAATATCGCAAAGCGCTGTATTGCTCGCTGCACACCACCGCCGGCTATCTCGACCAAACCATTTGCGCGCGGCTGCGCAACAGCAAAACGCACCTCGAGCCGTTCTTTCGCGCCTTTCAGCGTTTGTTCCCCCCGGACGCCGGCTACTATCACGACCGGCTGCAACTGCGAACCGAGCTGAGCGAAGAGCAGCGCCAATGCGAGCCAACGAATGCCGATTCGCATTTGACGTTTATCGGTGCCGGGCTGAAAAACTGCGTGACCTACATCAATCGTCCCGGTATGCCGGTTTATTTCATCGAGCTGGACGGCAAGTATCTGGACATTCGGCGACAGCGGCGGACGACGATTTTGGCTTATAACGCGGAAGAAGTCGTACACACCGACCGTCTCGCCATTCCGATGTCGCACCACTCCATCGATTCGATCAATCTCAAAGATCCGCGCTTCGGCCTGTTCGAGCAACTGCAAGCGCTGCTGGAAAAGTATGACATCGAAAAAGGGCGCGTGGATATTACTTTGGATCGCAAAGAGCTGCACGCCGGCCTGACGGTGAACGAGTTTGAGAATCTTTTGATCCAAAAAGATTTGACCGAAGTTTTGCAGGATCCGTTGCGCTACGTGGTGAAAAAAGGCAAAAGCTTCCTCAGCGAGCCGGCGCTGATCCCCGGCAAATTCAAATATTACGCCACCACCGATTTGGTGCACATCTTCAATGAGATGATGGACGCTTTGCAGGTTGGCCGCTCCGTCATCGAGAAAATCGTCTCGCGCGTGTTGTCGGTTCCCGCCTCGCGCTTTCTCGGCATGAAGCGCAACATCAGCCTGCTCGTTACCAACGGCGAAGAGCATGGCAAGGGCCGCTTGGTGCAAGGCACTTACCAAAGTCCGATTTTAGTGCAATGGCGCAAACCCCCGCAGCGCACGCGCTATCTGGACGTAACGATTACGCGGTTCAAATAAAAATTTTGCTTGACAAAAATTGTTCTTTTTGCTACTTTTGACCAGTTGAAATTTCAGACGGCTGCATAGTACCTTAACTTTACAGGAGGGGAAAATGATGCCGTCAAATTTTGAGAAGCAGCAAAAATCACAAGCCCAAATTCCACGAACGTCTGTCTCACCGGCTTGAAGTATGCGGGTCGGGAGGAGAGGCTACGCCCGTGGGGTTTGGGCTTTTTTGTTATACGACATGTTCGTGTCGTATAAGTAAAAAGCCTGAGTAACAAAAATATAAACCTAATGCTCTGATATACTTCCTACATTC
>JBOHQZ010000721.1:0-3964 GCA_050732275.1 bacterium | reverse complement strand
TGGTGAAATTGGCCAAAGGCCTGGCAAAACTGAATGCACTCAAGATTCGCCATCCAGACGGAGTAATTTATGAATTCGAACTCGTCTAGTCGCATTTAAATTCTCCATGTTTTTAATTTAGCCGATACTCATGTAAAATTAAAATAATTGCTCGATGACGCCGACCGGTGACTGTGAGTGACCGGTCGGTAAACAGGTGACCCATGCCGAAGATTCAAGAAACCAAAAAACTTTTCGACGCACCGAAGTTTTACGCATTGCTTGCTGAGCTTTATGGCCAAGATGAAAAAACAGTCCGGCATCATCTCGGCCGCTACCAGTGCCTTGTCAACCAATATCAACAAACTTTCGGCGATGATGACGTACAACTCTTCAGCACGCCGGGCCGCATCGAGATTGGCGGCAATCACACCGACCACAATCACGGCAGAGTGCTGGCGGCCAGCATTAATTTGGATGCCATTGCTGTGGCTGCCAAGACGGCGGATGATACCATCGCGCTTTACTCCGACGGATTTTCCAAGCCATTCGCTGTCGATCTGAAACAGCTTGCAGTAGATCCGAGAGAAGCAGGAACCACGACCGCGCTCATTCGCGGCATCGCCGCACGTTTCAAAGAATTGGATTTTCAAATCGGCGGATTCAAAGCTTGTGTCGCCAGCGACGTTGCCATCGGCTCCGGATTGAGCTCTTCCGCTTGCATCGAAGTTTTGCTGGCAGCCCTTCTCAACCACTTTTACAATGGCGATCGCATTGCGCCGGAGACTCTCGCGCTAATCGGACAATATGCCGAGAACAATTATTTCAACAAGCCTTGCGGCTTGATGGACCAGCTCACCATCGCCGTCGGCGGCATCGTGACGATTGACTTCGAGAATCCCCAGAAGCCGGTCTTCAAAAAAGTGAATTTCGATTTCGGCGCGCAAAATTACAGCGTGCTCGTGGTCAACACCGGCGGCAGCCATGCGGATTTGACCGCCGATTACGCCGCTATTCCGCATGAAATGAAAATGGTCGCACAAGCATTGGACAAAAATGTCTGCCGGGAAATTGCTTTTGATGAATTATTGAGCAATATTGGAACGCTCCGCGCACGGGTCGGTGATCGCGCCGTCTTGCGGGCTTTGCACTTTCTCGGAGATAATGTGCGCGTGGTGGAGCAAGCACGGGCTTTGGAGAATGGCGATTTCGCGGCCTTTCTGCGGTTGGTCAATGAATCCGGCAACTCTTCCAATAAGTGGCTACAGAACATTTATCCGAGCAAATCACCATCGGAACAAGGCCTCAATTTGGCGCTCGCGTTCACGGAAGATTATCTGAAAAAAATCGGCGCCGGCGCTTGCCGCGTTCACGGCGGTGGTTTTGCCGGAACGATTCAAGTTTTTCTGCCGAATGCGGCTTTGGGTGAATACGCCGAACGCATGCACAGCATATTCGGAGAACATGCTGTTTCCGCGTTGAAGATTCGGTCGCCAGGGCCGATGAAGATCAGCAGCGAATAGATGAAGACCAAAAGTTGCCAACGATTGCAACAACCCAACTTTGAACAAAGGAGCAACCATGCGTCAACAAGTGACTGCCGCGAAAGCAGCGCCGCCCAAAGGTGTCTATTCCCCGGCCATCATTGCCGAAGGACGATTAGTTTTTGTCTCGGGGCAAACGCCGATTGATCCGCAAACCGGCGAATTTAAATTTGGCAGCTTTGCCGAACAGGCTAAACTGGCGTTCGACAATGTGACCACGCTTTTAGAAGCAGCAGGGACCTCGTGGCAACACGCCGTCAAAGTCGGCGTGTATCTCGCCAATCTCACGGACTTTGGCGAGATGAACAAAATCTATAAACAATACTTGACCGAACCTTATCCGGCCCGCACCACAGTGCAAGTGGTTTTGCCGCCGCAAATGCTGATCGAAGTCGATTGCGTTGCGGTCATTCCGCAGAAAGATTAAATTACAAATGCTCATGCGAAAACCGTCAGCGATCATTCCCCGATTGCTCATATTCATGAATTGTTTTCCGCTGGCAATAACCGGCCTGCTATCTCCCAGCGCTGCGGCTCAAGATTATGACATGGTCATCTTGCATGGCAGAGTCCTTGATCCGGAATCGAATTTGGATGCTGTGCGAAATATTGGCATTACCGGCGGCGTCATTCGGACAATCACCACCGAAAACTTGCGCGGGCGTGCAATGATCGAGGCCAAAGATTTGGTGGTCACGCCAGGCTTTATCGATCTTCACGTTCACGACATGACTGAAGAGCACCACCGCGCGCAAGTGATGGACGGGGTGACCACCGCGTTGGACCTCGAGCTTGGCACGGCGGACGTCGATCGCTGGTATGCCGAACGCGAGGGCAAAACATTGATTAATTATGGCGTCAGCATCGGTCATGTTCCGGTGCGCATGGAGGTGATGCGTGATCCTGGCACATTTGTGCCAATTGGCGAGGCCGCGCATCGTGCCGCCTCAGAGGATGAGATCGAAGATTTCAAGCGACGCCTCGAAAATGGATTGAAATGTGGCGCCGTTGCGGTGGGCTTCGGCATCAACTACACGGCGGCAGCATCTCACCTCGAGATTCTCGATATGTTTCGTGTCGCGGCTCAGTTTGGGGCGCCATGCCATGTTCATATACGCTACTCCGGAGTCAAAGAACCGATCAACAGCGTCGAAGCGCTTGAGGAAGTTATTGCCGCGGCTGCCATCACCGGCGCGCCGCTGCACGTCGTTCATGTCACCAGCATGGGCTTGCGCCTCACACCCAGTCTATTGGAAATGATCAGAGGAGCACGCTCGCGTGGCATGGATATCACCACCGAATGTTATCCCTACACGGCTGGCATGACCACTATCGAGTCTGCGGTCTTCGATGAAGGTTGGCAGGAGAAGATGGGAATTGGTTATCAGAATTTGCAATGGGTGGCAACGGGCGAGCGCCTCACGGCAGAAAGCTTTGCGCGTTATCGTGAGACCGGCGGCATGGTCGCAGTCTATTCAATCCCCGAAAATATCGTGCTGGCTGCGGTGGCACATCCGCTGACCATCATCGCCAGCGACGGTATTTTGCAAAACGGCAAAGGACATCCGCGCGCCTCCGGCACATACGCACGCGTTCTGGGCCGCTTCGTTCGCGAGACGAAAGCGTTGAGCTTAATGGAAGCCCTACGAAAAATGACGCTCATGCCCGCGCAACGTCTCGAGCATCGCGTGCCGCAAATGAAGAATAAAGGCCGCATTCGTGTTGGAGCTGATGCCGATCTGACGATATTCGATCCCGTGCGTGTTATCGATCAGTCAACCTATGAAGAGCCTGGCAAGCATTCCGAAGGTGTTCAACACGTTCTCGTGAATGGCATGCCGGTGGTGAAAGATGGCGTGCTACAAAATGCCGTGCGGCCTGGCCGGGCAGTTCGCGCGCCGATTCAAACAACGAAGTGATACTGACGCTGCCACAGTGATGATGCTCAAAACGATTCGCCTGAAATATCGAATGTTTTCATCCAACCATATTTTGCCATTCAAGTGAAAAGAATATAATGAAAACGTGTGAAGGTCTCATGATGCTCTCGATTCTGCTTTGTGAAAGCGGCCTGTCTCCGAACTCGGTTGCAGCGCCGCAGACCTGGCCGCATCCGATTCCCTGCCGCATTCACGACAACAACAACCCTGACGTGATGGTGATGACGCTCGGCGACGTCAAAATAAATCTCGCCGACGGCATGTTCGATCCGGTGAAGGACGAAGTGAAATTGAAAGATGGAACGGCCATTCAGAATTATTATAAAGATTCGCTGGGCGTAAAATATCTTTCGCCTATCGACAAATCGATTTTTCCATTGCCGCCTTCCGGCTGGTGCTCGTGGTATTACTATTACATGACTTTCGGCTAAATTAAAATATTATTGCATTTAGATGAGACTATCTTGAAATAAATTCAAGACGACGGCCACTAGTGTGGCG
>JBOHQZ010000720.1:0-3970 GCA_050732275.1 bacterium | reverse complement strand
TGGCGTTGGTTAAAAAATCGCTTTCCGCCGGCACATCGCATTTTTCCGGAGCAGATTCCAACGCGTGTTCACAACCAAATTCTGTGGTGGCACGAGACAGCCGCCAGTAATCAGTGGCCAGTAATCAGTTGGAAGAGCTTGCGACGGTTTCTGAAGAGCGGCGGCCGCTTGTTTCTCTCGCTCGCGGCGGTGCAGGCAGTGATGCCGTTGGGGTTGGAGAAAGAATGGCCGGATATTGCCGAGGCGGGATTTTATGATCCGCAAAGCAAGCCGGAAAACGAGTGGGTCGCGCCGCAAGGTTTTGAGATTCGCGGACTAATGGGTTTTCTCGCGCATCTGCCTCTGCAGGAAAATGATTCTGTTTCGCCTTCTTCATCTTTTTCACGACCTCGGACTTTCGACCTCGGACATTTCGGCGGTGGCATTTATTTGTGGAACGCGAAAGCCGGCACGCCATATTGGCGATTCGGTTATGGCGCGAAGCAATGGCCGCAAGGTAATGTCTGGGGCGTGCATCGTTATTACATCGGCTTCGATCCGGCGCAAAAATTGGCGTGGGAATATGACGAGCCGAGTGTGTTGTGTGTGGGTGCTTATCTTTATTTTTCGGACGAGCAAAATCTTTTTCGCCAACACCTCGAGGCGTTTACGGAAACATGTCTCCGGCATCTTTCAGAAAAAAGAAAAAAAGGAGAGGAAAACGCGGGGCGTGGAATTTGGCAGCCGGCGGTTGCGCAAATCAAGAAGAACAATCGACTGGTTGATTTTCCCACATGGAGGGAATGGGCGCCGATCAAATGGCTCGAAGTCAGCCCCTATCTCCTCGCCAACCCGGAGCGCAATCATTTTTTCGATCTCAGCGGCGAACGAGTTTTATTGATGGGAACCGAGCGCGGTCCGATTACGGAAATTTGGAGCCACCCTTTGCGTCTCTGCAAAAATGTTTCTTTGCGGATCAAAAACTCTGCAAACGAAACACTGTGGGAGAATGGCGCCAACGCCGAGGTGTCGATTCGCCCGCATCAAATCGAGCGCCGCGCCCAAACCGAGCGCCTGGCAATCACCGAGCGCATTTGGGTGAGCGACGAAACGCCGTTGGCGTGTATGGATTGGGAGTTTGAGGGGCACGGCGAGCTATTTTGCGAGCTTTCTTTTGAAATTGATTTTCGCCTGATGTGGCCATATCCGGAAGGGGCGTTGTCAAAACTCGAGTATCAAACGACAGACAGACGGGGCCGTCTGTGTTACGGGCAGGTGCATTTTGCCGATTATCGCCGGCTCTTTCTGGCTCATTTTGCGCTGGTCTTCGAACACGGACGACATGGGCGGGCGCGGACATTGGATCGTTTTTTATTTGATGCTCCGCCGATTGCCACCGAAGTGGAAGATATTTCGGACGGCAAGGCTTCACGGGCGCGCGTCATCTTTCACTGGCGCTTCGAGGTGGATGGCAAAAGTGCGGCGCGGTTTGTCGCGCTCGGCGGCGAGGCGAGCGATCCGAAATTGCAGGAATTGCTCGCCAATTTTCCGGAGGAATTGCCGAAACTTTATACCCACCAAGCTGGACGCAAATATTACGCGCTCGAAAAATTCGCTGAGGTCGATACGCCGGATCCGCTTTTCAACGCCGCGGCGCGTTGGGCAAAATTCAAAACCGAGGCTTTTGTTTGTCACGTTCCTTCGCTCGGCCGTTCGCTTTTGGCCGGATTTGCCAATACGGGCGAAGGTTGGAATTCAGGCCGGCCCGGATATGCGTGGTTCTTTGGCCGGGATGCTTGCTGGACGGCGTTGGCGATGCTGCATTACGGCGATTTTGACAGCGTGAAAGAGACGCTACGCTTTCTCGGCCGGCACCAAGATGTCTCCGGCAAAATTCTTCACGAGCTGACCACGAGTGGAGCGGCGCATTACGACGCGGCAGATGCGACGCCGTTGTATGTGATTCTCATGGGACGCTATCTCGAGCATTCCGGCGATCTCGCCTTCGTCAAACGCGAATGGCCGCATATTGAGAAAGCGATGAAGTTTCTTGCCACGACAGATCACGACGGCGATGGTTTGATCGAGAACACCGGCGTCGGGCATGGTTGGATCGAGGGCGGCGCGCTTGCTGGCGCGCACGTCGAGCATTATCTCGCCGGTTGTTGGGCCGAGGCTCTGCGCACGGCAACCCGACTGGCGACGTTGCTCGACAAAACCGTTCTCGCCGAGCAGTGGATTATCCAACATCAAAAAGTCTGCAATTTGCTCGAGCAAGAATTTTGGAATGAGCGAGAAGGCTATTTTTATCATGGTAAAAATAAGAATGGCAGTTTCAACGACAATGCCACGGCGTTAGCGGCGGTGCCGTTGCTATTTGGTCATGGCAAACCCGAAGACGGCGTGCAGGCCTTGCGCCGGCTGGCGACGAAATCTTTCAATGCCGATTGGGGTGTGCGGCTCGTCGCGGACGATCATCCGTTTTATAATCCGCAGGGTTATCATTACGGCAGCGTATGGCCGCTGTTCACGGGCTGGACGGCACTGGCGGAGTTTCGCTATGGCCGTTGGTTGCAAGGCTTGATGCACATTCAAAATTCGTTGCGCCACTTTCAACATGGCGCGCCCGGTTGCATGGAAGAAGTGTTGCACGGCGAAGTGTATCAACCTGCCGGTGTTTGTCCACACCAAGCGTGGTCAGAGAGCATGATTTTGCAGCCGCTTTACGAAGGCTGGTTGGGCATCAAGCCGCACGCATTGGAGCATCGCCTCGAGCTGGCGCCGTTTATTCCCTTATATTGGCCATTTTTTGCGGCCGGCCCGATCACGGTCGGCGATCAGCAGATTCTGTTTTATTGCCAGCGTGAAAAGAATGTGCTGACGTTTCAATTCAAGGCGCGTCCCTTTCCCGGCAAACCTCGCAAAGAGCCGTGGCAACCCGTGCGCGTGAATTTCAAGCCGATCTTCCCTTCGACCGCCCAGCTTGAGGAACTGCGCCGCGATCATCACCTCATCGAAATGAAGCCGGAAGCGCGCCACGATCTCATTCGCTGGCCACTCTCGTTTGAGGTGAGCGGAGAAACGACGACGATCACGCTGCGCCTCGCGAAATTTTTTACGGTTGCGCCACCCTTTGCGGAGGTACGACCCGGCGCGCGTTCACGCGGTTGGGTGATTTTGGATCAGCACATAAAAGGCAAAACGGTTTCCGTCGAGGTTGAAGGCGAGCCGGCGACGTCGGCAACGCTCGAATTTGTGGTGTGGGGTTACGAGATCAAAGAAGTCAAAGGCGGAAAGCTCGCGCCAGCGGATAGAGAGCACGGTGAGATTGCGTTTGAATTCCCGGCGTCATACGGAGCATTAACCTCTCGTTATATCCGGCATACGATCGATATAACGCTACGGTGAAAATTTGTCCGAAAAGTTCTTGATTTTAGATGTAAAAATTTTTATATTTAAAGGTTTGAGTTTCGGGGCATGGCGCAGACCGGCTAGCGCATCCTACGTGCGTAGCATGGTTTGGGACCAGGGGGTCGCAGGCTACGCCCGTAGGGTTCAAATCCTGCTGCCCCGACCATAGAAGAAATCGAACACCCTCGATTGGTAAGGGATTTAATTGTGGCTTTCGTTTATATTCTTGAAAGCTTAAAAGATGGGAAGCTTTATACGGGATCAACAGTTGATTTGGTTCGCCGTTTGAAGCAACATCGAGCAGGAAAAGTGAGAGCCACAAAATCACGGTTGCCAATAAGGCTCGTTTACTTTGAGAGACTCGAGTCGACGTTCGCAGCGAGACAACGCGAAATTTTCCTGAAAACACCAGAGGGCGGAGCCAAAAAGAAAAAAATGATCCGCCAATTTCTGGCTCAGAATTCTGATCCGGAAGAGTTGCTTCAAAATTACTAAGAATCGGGGCATGGCGCAGACCGGCTAGCGCATCCTACGTGCGTAGCATGGTTTGGGACCAGGGGGTCGCAGGCTACGCCCGTAG
>JBOHQZ010000719.1:0-3974 GCA_050732275.1 bacterium | reverse complement strand
GCGCGCTGCGCACCACACGATCAGCCGTGCCGCCAATGAGCATCGGCGCCAACGGCGACACGCCCTTCGCGCCCATCACAATCAGGTTGTATTTGCCCTTTTTGCCCAGGCGCAAAATCTCTTTGTACGGTGTGCCCGTGCGGAACTCTTTGCGATAGTCGCCCTTCCAATCGGCCAGAAAAGCGTTCATCCGTTCTTCGGCGCTCGGCTGTTTTTGGTGTGAAAAACCTTCGTACTCCGGCAGGAGATAATTGTAATACTCCGGCGGCTCGGGCGCCACGTGAAGAACGTGGAGCTTCGCCTTGAAGCTTTCGCTCATTTGCTTGGCATAAGCAAAAGCCTGTTTGGATGGATCCGAGAAATCAACCGGACAGAGAATTCTTTTGACTTCGGCCATGGTGTCTGCCTTTCAGTAATTGTTCAAATCACACGAAGCTTTGCTCGCCGAGGCCCGCAATGGAATTATAATTTGGGGTACAAGGTAAATCGGAGCAGCTCAAAGATGTCGCGCTGGTTTGTGGCGTCCGATTCGGCGGCGTATATGAAACGTTTTATCATACAAAATGCCGGACACATTGTCAAGTGAAAAGCCTATATAAAATTTTACTTGCACTTATCAAATTTTGTCGTCAAATTGGCCTTTGCCGCTCAAGCAGCTTTCAGAAAAGTTTCGTTCTAAGCGACCTCGAATGTTCAGTAAATCAAACCACTTCATATATATTGCGCTGTTTTGCCTTGCGTCATTTTTATTGGCTCAAGAAAAAATCACCTTGCGCGTCGCCAATTGGGGTGGTGCCGAGGAGGTCAAACTCGAAGAGGAGATCGCTGGGGAATTTATGCGGCTTCACCCCAATATTGAAGTACAAATCGAATCCATACCTGCCAATTACAAAGAAAAAATCCTGATCTACATTGCCTCCGGTGAGCCGCCGGATGTTTTTCTGCTGGACAGTGTCATCATTCCCGCGCTTCTGAACAAAGGCATTCTCCTCGATCTCAAGCCTTATATCGAGGAGTTCGAGGTTGCCCTCGAAGATTATTTTCCCAACGTGCTGAATATCTTTGTGAATGGGGAAAGTTTGTATGCCCTTCCCAAAGATTTCACGCCTATCGTGATGTATTATAACAAAGCGCTTTTCGACAAAGCTGGGGTGGCTTATCCGGCAAGCGATTGGACATGGAATGATTATTTGCATTTGGCGCAGCGGCTCACCAACGACACCGATGGCGATGGAATCGTCGACCAATTCGGCACGGCGTTTTCAAATTATTTTTATCTCTGGCAGCCTTGGGTGTGGATGGCCGGCGGCGATGTTTTTGATCCCAACGGCCTTACCGCAGTAGGCTATTTTGATTCTCCACAAACCGAACAAGCATTGCAATTTCTCATCGATTTGCGTACGAAGCACGGCGTCGCGCCGGATGACGCCGCGCTGAAATCGGGCAGCGGTTCGGCAGGGATGTTTTATTCCGGCAAAATCGCCATGATTTCGAGCGGCCACTGGACGCTGCCGATATTAAAAAAATATATCGCGCGTGGAGAACTGCGAATTGGCGTCGCACCCTTGCCGAGGCCTCGCGACGGCAAGCTGGTTACACCGATTTACGCCGCGGGCTGGTGCGTGCCGAAAGCGACGCGCCGTCGCGAGCCGGCTTTGCAGCTCGCAGCTTTTCTCGGCGGCACCAGAGCCGTGCAAATTCGCGCCAAATCGGGAATCGGCGTTTCGGCCAATACGGCGGTTGCGCAACAACAAGTTGAAACCGATCCCTACCAACTTGAGCAAGCCTTCATCGAATCAATACCGTTTGGCCGGCAGCCGTGGGGCACCAAGATCGATGAATTCTCACGTGTCGAAATTATGACGCAAAATGCCATCGACGAAGTCATGATCGGCGGCAGGGATATTCACGAAGTGTTTTCTGCCACCGCGCGCAAGCTTGACGATGAGTTGAAAAATCTTAGCCGGCTTTCCACCGACCAAGCCGTAGTGCTGAAAGGCAATCCGGAAATCCTTCGCTTCCTTTATATAGTATTCGGTGTTGCATTGGTTGCCGCAGGAGCAGGGATACTGATTACACAGCGTCACAAGCGCTTCACTCTTCTTAAAGCCTATTCGTTTCTGGCGCCATCGTTTTTGATTTTGACGATTTTTGTTTTTGCCCCATTGTGCTTTTCTTTTTATCTTGGTTTTCACCAATGGAACATCATCTCGCCCGCCAAACCGTTTATTGGGCTGGAAAATTTTCAAACCTTGCTCGCCGATAAAATTTTCTGTAATGCGCTGAAAAACACGGCAGTGTATTCGCTGCACGTTCCCATCGGCATGGCGGTTTCATTGGCCGTGGCGCTGCTGATGAACCAAAAATTTCGCGGCGTGAATTTTCTGCGAACGCTGTTTTTTCTCCCCAGCGTTTCGTCTTTTGTCGCCGTCGCGCTAGTATGGCAGTGGATGTATCATCCGCAATTCGGCTTGGCGAACTACCTGCTGGGATTATTCGGCCTGCCGCCTTTGAGCTGGCTGCGCGAGCCTTCGACTGCGCTTCTTTCGATCATGCTGATGAGCATTTGGATGGGCATCGGCTATCAAATGGTGATTTTTCTGGCCGGTTTGCAAAGCATTCCCCATGAGTTTTACGAAGCGGCGCGCACCGACGGCGCCAATGCCTGGCAAAGATTTTGGAAAATCACTTTGCCCTTGCTAAAGCCCACAACTTTTTTTATCTTGGTGACATCGATGATCGGCTCGTTTCAGGTTTTTGCGTTCGTCTACGTCATGACCGAAGGCGGGCCCCTGCACAGCACCGACGTTGTGGTTTACCACATTTACCAAAACGCCTGGGAATATTTGAAAATGGGCTATGCCTCGGCGATGTCGTGGGTGCTGTTTCTCATCATCATGATCGCCACGTGGGTGCAGTTCAAGTTTCTGGGAAAGCGCGTAGAATATGGATAAGCGAAGATTCAATATAACCGGCAAGATCATTCCGGAACTCCATTACTACGTCGATCTGACGCCACAACTCAAGAAGCTGATGGCACTGGCCGATGAAGGAACCTATTTCGTCATCAACCGGCCACGTCAATTTGGCAAGACGACGGTATTGGATTTCTTCGCGCGACGGTTGCAAGCCTCAAAGGACTACGTGCCGGCGCTGATCTCTTTTGAGAGTTTTACACAACTATTCGATATCACCGAAGCAGAATTCTACGCCAATGTGGCTAAACGCATTTTCGAGGAATTGAAGCCTGTCACGGACGGACTAACGGATATAAAAATAAACGATTTCGACATTACCAGCCGAAATGATTTTTTCGAGTGGTTGCGTGAAACCTGCCGGCATTTAAGAAAAAAATTGGTGCTGCTCATCGATGAAACCGATGCGGTGCCTGAAACCGTGGTGATCGGCTTTCTTGCCGGTTTGCGCGAGATGTTCCTCCAGCGCGATCGCAAACCTGCTGCTTATGCCGTCTGCCTTGCCGGCGTACACGACATCAAAAACCTGAAAGCGCGCTATCGAAAAGAAACGCGCTCACTTGGTTCCGCTTCTCCTTTTAACATCGCCATCGACTACGAATTGCCGCCTTTCAACCTCAAAAATATTCGGCAGTACTTTTTGCAGCATACGAAGGAAACCGGGCAAACATTTGACGAGCAAGTGTTTGCTCGCGTACATCATGTCACCAACGGCCATCCTTGGCTGGTTTCCGTGCTGGCCAAAACGATGGTCGAAGGTCTCGTGCCGCATCGGCGACGCCGGATTCAGCTTGATCACACCGAAGCAGCCATTCAAAAGCTGTTTGCTTCCCGCAATTCTAATTTTGACAACCTGTTTAACAATGCTCACAACCCGCGCCTGCTTCCTATTGTGCTGGATTTGCTGACGGGCAAACGACATCAATACGACATTCAGAGCGACGATTTCAACTTGGGAATTATGCACGGAGTTTTTGCAAGAAAAGATCGGCAATTGAT
>JBOHQZ010000718.1:0-3983 GCA_050732275.1 bacterium | reverse complement strand
AATTTTTTGTTGTGATTGCTTTTCATTAGTGATCATTCACAGCGTCATTGCGAGCGCTTTTCAGTGAAGCAATCCTTCGAAACCTAGAGCATGCGTCCTTAGGATTGCTTCGGCAAAAAACGCCTCGCAATGACTATGTCTACTCACTGCAGGACTTTTATCTTTATATTGCGAAAAAAAACCTTGTTTCCATGATCTTGCAGCAGAATGTGGCCGCTCGGCGCTTCGCCGAAATTCTCCCAGATTTTGTATTTGCTCTCTGCCACCAGCTTTCTGAACGCCTCGCTGCCACGTTCGTATTCCAGAACTTTTTTGCTATTGAGCCAGTGCTCGATATGGCGTCCGTTTGAAACGATGCGCGCTTCATTCCATTCGCCCATCGGATTCACGGTTTTGTTTTCGGCTTTGATGAGATCGTAAAGCGAAGCCACCGTTCGGCTGCCTTCGTGATTTCCAAGCTTGGCGTCCGGATGCCGCTCGTCGTCGAGAATTTGAAATTCTAGGCCGATGGCCGAGCCGTTGGGCTGTTCTTTTTCAGTGACGAAATATTTAATTCCGCTATTCGCGCTCTCGGTCAATTTGAATTCCAATTTCAAATCAAAATTGCTGTACTCGTCCATTGTCACAATATCCCCGCCATTGCGCGACTCTCCGCCGCCCGAGTCCAGGACTATCAGCTCCCCATTTTCGATCATCCAACCGCCTGCGGGAAAAGTATCCTTGTGTGCGCCGCGCCAGCCGTTTGTCGTTTTTCCATCGAAGAGAAGCTTCCAGCCTTCGGATTTTTCCTGTTCGCTCAACGTGTTCAAAATGGAGGAAGCAATTGCGCCGGCCTCATTGGCTTCATTTTCCGATTTGCTACAAGCGCTAATCAGCAACAAACAAGAAAGCAAGATTATTTTCATATTTGGCTCCCGACGCTTTAGCTGTAATTTAAGCTCGATTTGGGATAATTTGTAAAGTCATTCGTGCGTTGCTCAGCGAAGCAATCCTTTGCAAACTAAGAGATTGCTTCGGCAAAAAGCGCCTCGCAATGACTGCAATTTTTACCCTAAACGAGTATATAATACAGCATACGACGTCTTTGCGTGGAATTTTTTTGACAAAGATTTGATCACACAATCCTCCGTTTCACCGGATCCCACTCGACCCGGCGCTGCTCGCGATAGGCTTTGGTGATCATCTGGCAGGCGACGGCTTCTTCGAATCCCTTATCAATATGGCAGCTCGGCGTGCCACCGTTGCGAATGCAATTGAGCCATTCCTTTATGTGCAAATGCGCCGTATCAACGCGCCGGCCATCGCGATAGGTATAGATCAATCCACGGCTCGCATAGTATTTCTGCGAGGCCGAAGTGATGGCGTCAAGTCCGCTGGCGCCTGGACGGTAGGAGAACAGCGGCAGCGAGGTGTCGATTATGCCCGCGAGAATTTTGTTCTTGTAGCGCGTGGAATCTTCATCCACTGTCACGGTGAGTGTGCCACCAACTTCCATCGAGCCGTCGTGTCCCATAAAAACGCGACCGCGCGAACGGCTGTTCGCGAGCATCGCGCTGTAAACAAACGTGAGATCGCGATTCGGATATTCGAGCACCGCTTGAAAAGTGTCGGGAATCTCGCGCCCGTCTTTGAAGAAATAGATACCGCCGGAAGCAACAACGGATTGCGGAACGCCGAGGTTGAGAATTTGATTGGCCGCATCGAATTCGTGCGAGAACAATTGATTCGCGAGGCCGGTGCCGTAGTCCCACCATTTCGTCCAGTTGTAGTAACGATCGAGGTCGAATGGAACTCTTGGACTGGAACCGAGCCACCGTTCCCAATCGATACTTTCCGGACTGCCGGGCTTGGGATTGCCTTTGTCATCGAGATGGCGAATCCATGCGCCGTTCGGTGTGTTGCGATTGGTCGTGGTCTCAATGAGCGTGATTTTTCCAAGAAGATTTTTCGCAACGATCTCTTTGGCTTTGGCGAAGCAGGCATTCTGTGGATATTGATGGCCCAACTGAAAGACAATGCCGCTGCTTTTAACCGCTTCGACGACCGACTCGATCTCGTCTTCCGTACGCGTCATGCCCTTCTCACAATAAACGTGTTTGCCGGCCTTGGCCGCTGCAATCGTTATCGGAGCATGGTGATGATCCGGCGTCGCGATGATGACCGCGTCAATGTCGTTGCTTTGCAGCATCTCGCGATAGTCGCGATAGCGCTTGGCATACGGCAAACGTCCCGCACTGCCGCGAGGGCGAACGTCGTTATTGGCTGCAGCGAGCGCTTTTTCCGCCCGCAGATCGAACACCTCGCAAACACCGGTGACGACGATATTCAAATCTTCTTGTTGGAGCCAATCTTCGAGCCTCTTGTCCAATTTATTTCGCTGCGCCGCTTTTTTGGCATTCTCAATCCACTCCGGAGGCGCAAAGCCTGCCGACCGCGTCAACTCTTCGCCTCGGCTGCCAAAACCGATGATGCCCAAACGAATCAGCTCGTCCGCCGGCTGCATCGTGGTATTGGGAAGAATGGCCGGCGCTTCCTGACTGAGGCCAAGCTCGGATAGAATTTCGTTTTTCTGATAATGATCCTGCGAGCGCTTTTTCATCCAACCATAAAAAAATGCGCCAAACACCGGCAGCGTCGCCAGGCCTTTCAAAAAATCGCGGCGCGGCACACGACCATTTGGACTTTCTTCTTGGTCTGCGCCATTTTGTGGAGTCGTGTTATTTTCGTTTTCCATTGCCAGTTCTCATTAAAGTTTTTAGAACCAAAAGTCTTTACAAGCAGAACAAGTTTTCCCAACTGATAGAAACAACGCAGCGGATAAAAGCTTTTCATCTGTTGTCCCGCCCCTGGCCTGCGGCAGGGCAGGCGCGGCGGGATTTCTATCCCTTGGGATTAATTCTGTTTTATTCGCTTGTGTGGCACCGTTTGTCTCTTGAAAATGAAAACATCCAATCCAATGATAGCTCCGGTGGGAAACAAAGCGAGCACGAGCAGCGCCGCCATCTCAATCAGGTTTTTGTTGACGAACAAATAGCTGCCTTCGGTGGGAATGGAGTAAGTTAATCCGACCAGAGGTGGCGTCGAAACATAATACAGCAACAACAAAACGATTCCAGCAAGCGTTGCAACCTGGGTGAAGCATCCGGCGATCAACCCAAAGCCAATAGCGATCTGGCCCCATTCATTCAGAAAGTCCACGATTTTTAGCGCCGTCGGATTTGCCACAATGGAGGCAAATAAACTCGAAAAAATCCACTTGGACTCCAGCAGGTAATTGGCCGAGGACCAATACGGATTCATCATTTTGGAAAGGCCCTCGTAAAGAAAATGCCAGCCGATCAAAACTCGCAGCGCCACCAAAGCGAACAATTGCGCCTGCGAGTATGTCTTCGGCTGAACCAAGAGGCTTGAGGCTCTTTCAGCGATCTTTGTTTCGGTAGCCATAAATTTTTTCCGTGAGCTGTTCCATTTCCGTGAGCAAATTATTTTTCATATCGCCAATCCCGCGAGCACGCCGCGCATGTAAGCGAAAGACTGCTTCATGCCGGGCAGCGGGTTGTCTTTGTCAATCTCATATTCGAGATTCGCATAGCCGGCGTATTTCATCTTCTGCAACTGCGCGAAAATCTCCGGAATCGGCATCGCGCCCTCGCCGACGATGCACTGGCTTTCTTTGACCATCAAATCTTTCAAGTCTTTGATGTGCATGTCCAGCACGCGATTTCCGGCTTCGGCAATCTCTTGTACGACGTCAGCACCAGTGCGCGTGGTGTGGCCGACATCGACGCAAAGCCCGACGCGAGCATCCAGATTCTTGATGAGCTTCAAGGCATCCTTTGGCGCGGGGAAATATTTGTCTTCGGGACCGTGATTGTGAATTGCAACTTTGACGTCGTATTGCTTGACGAATTTTTCGAGGCGAGGCAGGATTTCAGGTTTGGGAGCGATGACGAGCAGCGGCATGCCGCTGCTCTTGCCATATT
>JBOHQZ010000717.1:0-3983 GCA_050732275.1 bacterium | reverse complement strand
TAAAGGACCGGGACACTCACTTTACAGGTGAGTGTCCTGGCTTTATTGATATCGTATGAATGAGTTATCGGAATTAAGTTATGAGTTTATCAAAATATACTCGATCGCTCCGCTACTTTTTATTTTTGCTGATCTTGGCGGCCACTTCTCGCGCTCAACAGAACTTCCATCTCATTTCTCACTCACCACATCAGTCAGAGAGCCATGTTCATCCAGCGACGGCGATTAAGTTGAATTTCAGCCAGCCAGTTGCGACAAGCGCACTTCCGCGCCATTTACTGACTGTAATAGGTGATGTGTTTGGACATTATGAAGGCGACCTTACATCTGAAAATGAAAATCGCGTCCTTCGTTTTACCCCACGACACCCTTTTTGTGCCGGAGAAAACGTAAAGGTAACTTTGAACCGAACGCTAATGAGCATACATGGCCAACCGTTGGGTAGGCCGTTTGCATTCTCTTTCAACGTAGCGACAAGCAGGTCCTCGCTGCATTTCCGTCTATTGAAATCTATTCCTTTGGAAAACCTACCCGATCCAATTCAGGTATCTTCTTATGATTTAAACCGGGACGGCCAGCCTGATTTCGTTGTAGGCACTAATGTGGACCCCAATTACCAGCTACCCGCGCGACTGGCGATTTTGCGCAGCATACGCGGTCGCATCGGTGAATACACGCTCGAAGAAAAAATTTCCGGCGTGTCGACCTGCTGTTTTCTGGTCGCCCCCTTTGATAGCGATCAATATGCTGACCTGCTCGCCTTGGACTATTTTGGTGCGGCATTCCAATTCTTAAAGGGGAAAGAAGATTCTTTTGCGGACTATATCGCACGCTCTTCAGTTGGGAAAGCCCGCTCTGGGGAGACATTGCGGATTATGATAGCGACGGCGATATCGATTTTGCCGTTGCGAGCATAAGCACGAGCATTAGCCGTGGGGTAGCCATTTTCAATAATGACGGGGAGGCTGATTTTCAAGTTACAACCGTTCTTCAAGACGGTGTGCCGACTCGTTTTGTTGCATGGGAAGATATTAGTGGCGGTGGCTTGCTCGATTTGATCGCTTCATCCTTTTCCTTGAATAAATTCGGCCTCGCTATTTATTTAGCCGGCAGCACGGGAAATTTTTCAACTGCTCTGCATAATACGTTACAAGACCACACCTCATATTTTCAATTACGCGACCTTGATTCGGATGAAGATTTGGATATCTTAGCGACCTTGCCATTGTTGAGCCAAGGTCGTAACGATGTGTCCGGAAGAATCGGAATCTTAAAAAATGATGGGAAAAGCACATTTTCGTCACGCCAAATGCTTGTGCCACAGGGAATGGTGCCGGCGTTTCTTGATGCACGCGATCTTGATGGAGATGGCGATATTGATGTGGCCTGCACCAATACCGGAACTCTTAGTAGACCTGACAGCACCGTCACGTTTTTCTTAAATGATGGGGCTGGTCATTTCACCACCGTTGCGAATCTTAAGGTAGGTCGGGCGCCCAAAGGCCTACGACTCGTCGATATCAACCAGGATTCCCGATTGGACTTGGCAGTAATAACGGTTGATCCGCCGGCGTTGCATCTTTTCCTGGCCGACTCATTAACTTCCGGCACCGACAACAAGCCAATCCCAAACACGCATCGTCTTTCGTTAAAAATCAACCCCAATCCTTTTCGTGATGCCGTGATGATTCATTTGCAGGCTCCTGCTAACGTGGCCGGGGAATTGTTCGTCTTCGATGTTTTAGGAAGAAAAGTTTTTTCAGCGCTAATCCATCTCCGCCATGAGAAAGAAACGATTCTTTGGAATGGCCGGGATTTGGGCAACCGGCTTATTCCATCCGGAATCTATTTTGCCAAGCTAACGGTGGGCGCCGAAAGCGCATCAAAGAAGTTGGTCTTGCTGCGTTGATTATTTAGGGCCGCGCAAAAAATTTTTCACGGTGGTAAAACACCCACCAATAAAGCTTGTCATGCATGGGGCCCAAAGTGCGCAGCCCAAACGCCAGCGCGAGATGGGTAGATACAAGGGGAGCCTCCGAGAATGCGTTTATTTTAAGTGGAAAATACACTTTTCTGATGCTAAGGCCAAGATGTAGTTCGAACCAGCCACTGTTTTCTGCAATCTCCTTGACATTCTCCCTACCTCTAACTATCTTTTCTTCAGTTTAAAAGCTTAGAAAAACTTGGCGTTCAACTTCGACATGGAGAGCCAAATTTTATGGCGCGAAAATTCTGGAATCCCTCTTCCTGGGTCTCGCTCATTCCCAACGGTCTCGGCCAGGTGAAGCCGAACCATTATGGGGAAATGTTCAAAGTCGCGTGGCAGAATCGCGATCAGTTGCCGTTGGCGTGGCGCATTCTCACACGCGGCGTATGTGACGGCTGTGCGCTTGGCACGACGGGGATGCGCGACTTCACGATGAAGGGCGTGCATTTGTGCATGGTGCGGCTCAATCTTTTGCGGCTGAATACGGCGCCGGCGCTCGATATACGCTTGCTCGATGACGCGCCGTCACTGGCCCAAAAAAATGCGGCAGAGCTGCGTGAGTTGGGGCGGCTGCCATATCCAGCCCTTAGAAAAGCTAATGAGCGCGGCTTCACGCGTATTAGTTGGGAGAAAGCTTATGGCATTATTGCCGAAAAAATTCGCCAAACTGCTCCTGACCGCCTCGCGTTTTATCTCACCTCGCGTGGTCTCACCAACGAGGTTTATTACGTGGCGCAGAAAGCGGCGCGATTTCTCGGCACCAACAACGTGGATAACTCGGCGCGCATTTGCCATTCACCGAGCACGGTGGCGCTCAAGCAAATGCTCGGCGTGGCCGCTTCGACCTGCTCGTATCAGGATTGGCTCGGCACGGATTTGCTGGTTTTCATCGGCAGCGATACGCCCAACAACCAGCCGGTGACGACGAAATACATGTATTACGCCAAAAAACGGGGCACGAAGATCGCCGTGATCAATCCGTATCGTGAGCCCGGGCTGGAGCGATACTGGGTGCCGTCGGTTTTCGAGAGCGCGCTCTTCGGCACCAAGCTCGCTGACGCGTTTTTCCAAATCCACATCGGCGGCGACATTGCGTTTCTGAACGGCGTGGTGAAAACATTGATCGAGCGCGATTGGATTGACGCCAAATTTATTCGTGACCACTGCACCGGTTTTGATGAGTTGAAAGAGGCGCTCGTAGAACAGTCGTGGGAAATGCTGGAAAAATCCTCCGGCAGCTCGCAGCAAGAAATGTTGCGCTTCGCGGAAATGTTGGCCAAAGCTAAAAATGGCATTTTCATTTGGAGCATGGGCGTTACCCAACACGCCAACGGCGTCGAGAATGTGAAAGCAATCGTCAATCTCTGTCTCGCGCGCGGTTTCATTGGCCGCCCGAAAAATGGCTTGATGGCGATTCGCGGCCACAGTGGCGTGCAAGGCGGCGCCGAAGTCGGCTGCGTGCCGAATCAATTTCCCGGCGGCATGGTCGTGAATGAAGAAAACGCTAAACAGTTCGAGCTACTATGGAAATTTACCGTGCCATCGACAAAAGGCTTGAACGCGGTTGAAATGATCAACGCGGCGCATGAGGGCAAAATCGATGTGCTCTATTCGGCGGGCGGCAATTTTTTAGAAACACTGCCGGAGCCGGATTTCGTGCGCGAGGCATTACAGCGCGTGCCGGTGCGGGTACATCAAGACATCGTGCTTTCGCCGCAGATGCTTTTGGAGCCGGCGGATACGGTGATTTTGCTGCCGGCGCAAACGCGCTACGAACAACGCGGCGGCGGCACTGAAACTTCGACGGAACGGATGATTTATTTTTCGCCCGAAATTCCGGGCCGGCGCATTGGCGAGGCCAAATCCGAGTGGGAGATTTTCATGGAGCTGGCCGAGCATGTCTATCCGGAGCGTCGAGTCCAAATTCATTTTGACAACGCGCAACAGATTCGCGACGAGATCGCCAAAGCCGTGCCGTTTTATATCGGTATTCAAT
>JBOHQZ010000716.1:0-3985 GCA_050732275.1 bacterium | reverse complement strand
CGCCGCCAGCGCTTGCTCAACGATGGCGAAACTTGGCAACTGGTGGACGAACCCCTTCGTCAAACTCGCAAGATCGTGCGCCAAGCTCGAGGGACGACCGGACTGCGGCACGCTTTGCGGTGAATTATGAGATCGCCTGATGATGAATCAACAGGCTCAGAGGTGAAAGTCGTCTAAAGACGCCTGCCAATATACAGAGCTGTAGCCGGCTTGCAATTTTTAGCTTGATGATTCATCATCAAGCTTATCATAGATTGAAGGAGGCAAACATGTACCGATACAAACGCCTCATGGTCGGCCTCAATCTGAGCGATCAGGATGAAGCCACCATCCGTTATGCGGCGATGATCAGTCGCATAGCGAGAGCAGCGAGAATTCACTTCGTGCATATTGTTCCGCGGCTTAAAATTCCCATGAGCATCCGGCTCAGATACCCGAACTTGTTCAGGCCTGTCATGAATCAAATGGAGAAGGTGATCAGGCAGCATTGGGACGGCCGGAAAGACGTTGCGCTCGCCTACGACGTCATTGAAGGAACGCCACTGACCGAGCTGACATACTGGTCTTCAATACATGCCATTGATTTGATTCTGGTGGGAAACCGCCAAGAACAGCGAAAAAGCGGCGTGCTTCCGGAAAAACTCGCGTTAGATGCGCCTTGTTCGGTTTTAATTGTACCTGAGGGAACGAAACCGAAGCTGACCAAAACGCTCGTGATGACGGCTTGCTCAAAATTTCCGGCGAGTGATCCGGCAGCAGCGCTCCGGAAAATTGCGCAAGAGCAGCGCGCCGATCTCCTGGTCATAGACGCGCGGAAAATAAACGACTCGACGGCAGTTCTGTTTGGAACCGTTGTGAAGCGATTAATCCGGACCATTGAGAGGCCTCTTCTCGTTTTGAAAAATGGCGATATGGACGCACCGGTTCTCGAGACCGCGCTGGAATGGGAAGGCGAAGCGTGGGAAGCGTTTCCGGCAGACGCTACGGAAATTACACCTCGAAGTCTCGCGGCGTAGTATATTCGTTGCTTTTTCGGCAAACATTTTTAAACCGCTAATCAACGCTAATGGTCGCCAATTTTTTTCATTCACGTCAATTCGCGCCCATTCGCGGTTGCCCCTGGCTTGGTCGCCCCACAGAGCGGGGTCCACGGCGCGGCTTATACGATATAGATTTTTGTTTAAAGGAGTTGGAAACCATGCACGACAAAAGTATTTACATCACAGCAAATGATGCCAAGCGATTGCAGGCTCTGCTCGAGGTGGCGAAGCGATCACAATATTACGGCAGCAATGATCTGAAAAAATTGGGCGCGGAATTGAACCGCGCTACGGTCGTTGCCTCAACAGATGTTCCTCACGACGTCATTACGATGAACTCGCAAGTGCATCTGCTCGACCTCGAGACCAAGGAAGAAATGACATATACACTCGTGTTTCCCGACGCTGCTGATATCATCGAGGGGAAAATATCCGTTCTCGCTCCGATTGGAACAGCCATGCTGGGCTATCGGGCGGGAGATACCTTTAGCTGGGAAGTGCCGGCGGGCGTGCGCCGAATAAAAGTTCTGGCCATCTTGTATCAGCCGGAAGCGTCCGGAGATTATCATTTATAGCGGATGCCAATAAGTCAACACAGTGATCCATCATGGCACCTGAAACCGACAAAGAACGCATCCTTATTGTGGATGACGACCCGAACATGCTGGAATTGCTCCGGAGAAATTTGAGCATGCAGGAAGACAAAGTTA
The DNA here is from genome assembly GCA_050732275.1 of bacterium. Classification (GTDB taxonomy): domain Bacteria; phylum Zhuqueibacterota; class Zhuqueibacteria; order Zhuqueibacterales; family Zhuqueibacteraceae; genus Zhuqueibacter. The sequence continues at coordinate 2,235 of JBOHQZ010000716.1, read as the reverse complement.
TCACCGCTTCGGGGGTGACTGAGGCAATCGGAATTCTTGACAAGACCCCGATCGATCTGGTCATCACCGACATGAAAATGCCCGGGCGGAGCGGCCTGGAGTTGATCCGGCACGTACGGGAGAATTGCAAGAATGCCGGGGTGATGGTGGTCACCGGATACGCCACCGAGGCCATCCGCGCGGCCAGAGCCGGAGCGGAGGAGTATCTGGTCAAACCATTTACCGAAGACGAGCTTTTTTCGGCGGTGCAACGGGTATTTGACAAAATGCAAATTCGTAGAGCCAAACAAACCCATAATGCGTGCCAGTACGTAGGCCAAGGCGATATGGGGTCATAATTTCTGCCGGATTTGCGTATGGGACTATAAGAGAGCAAAAATAAATTTTTGCCAAATACTTGACTAACTCAATTTTTTCTTGCAAATTTTAAAAGCCCACTCGAAGCTGTCATATCGGTGGGCTTCTTCAATTCTTGGCTAGCCCCGATAATTCACGTGATGCTTAAATCGGCTACACCCTGCTTCTCAGCTTAAGCTTTAAAATATAGTTCATGAATTATCGGGGCTGGCTTTTAAACGGAATTTCATATTGCATCACCGCCATGCCCGAAACCAAACAATACCCCGAAGCCTTCGGCCCCAACGCCTGGTTGATCGAAGAAATGTACCGCCAGTTTCGCGAGCAGCCGGAAACCGTCGGCGAGAACTGGCGCGATTTTTTTGAAGATTACCGTCCGCTTAGCGCGCAAGCGCCGCAAGTTGGCGCCGCGCCGCCGGCGACAAAACCAACCGAGCCACCTGAAGATGGCCGCGTTACCATCCCACCCGGTGCGACGCCGTTGCGCGGCGGCTTTGCGCGCATCGTCGAGAACATGGAGCGCAGCCTCGGTATTCCCACTGCGACTTCAGCGCGCGTCATTCCGGTCAAATTGCTCGAAGAGAATCGTCGTATCATCAACCAATATTGGGCTGATTCAACCGGCGGCAAAATGAGTTTCACGCACATCATTGCGTGGGCCATCGTCAAAGCGCTCAAGAAGATGCCGGTGATGGCCACTTCGTTTTTTGAAACCAACGGCACGGCGTACAAAGTCACGCCGGAACACATCAATCTCGGCCTCGCGGTGGACGTGGCGAAGAAAGACGGCTCGCGCACGCTGCTGGTTCCCAATATCAAGGCCGCGGATGCGATGGATTTCAGCGCCTTCTTTGCAGCGTACAACGAGATTCTACGCAAAGTTTATGCGAATCAAATCACGCCGGAAGATTTTGCCGGCACGACGGTGACGCTCACCAACCCCGGCACGATTGGCACCGTGCACTCGGTGCCGCGTCTGATGCCCGGACAAGGCTTGATCGTTGCCACTGGCGCGATTGACTTTCCGCCGGAGTATCAGGCCGCGGATCCGCGCACCATTGCGCGACTCGGCATCAGCAAAGTCATGACGGTGACGAGTACGTACGATCATCGCGTCATTCAAGGCGCGGAAAGTGGCTTGTTCTTGCAAGCACTCCACAAGCTGCTGATCGGCGAAGATAATTTTTATGAAGAAATTTTCGCCAGCATGAAGATTCCTTATCAGCCGGTGCGGTTGACTCGTGACATCAACCCAACTCTCGAAGGCGGCGAGGCGCTGATTGAAAAGCAGGCGCGCGTGCTGCAGCTCATCAACATCTATCGCGTGCGCGGCCATCTCATTGCGAATGTCAACCCGCTGAGCATTAAAGCGCCGTCGCACCAGGAGCTTGACCCCGAGCGCTACGGCTTGACCGTTTGGGACTATGATCGCGAGTTCATCACCGGCGGACTCGGCGGCAAACAGCGCGCGACTTTGCGCGAGGTTCTCGACACGCTGCGCGAGGCGTATTGCCAAACCATCGGCGTCGAGTACATGCACATCCAGGAGCCGGAGCAGAAGGAGTGGATTCAACAACGCGTCGAAGGCGTGCCGCGCGCCAAGTGGATGGATGCTGCAGCCAAGCGCCGCATTCTCGCCAAGCTCAATGAAGGCGAGGCTTTCGAAAGATTCCTTCATACCAAGTACGTCGGACACAAGCGCTTCAGCCTTGAAGGCGCCGAGTCGTTGATTCCCATGCTCGATGCTCTGCTCTTGCAGGCGAGCAAGCACAATATTGGCGAGGCGGTGATGGGCATGGCGCATCGCGGCCGCATCAATGTGCTCGCCAACATTATTGGCAAAAGCTATAAGGAAATCTTTCTCAAATTCGAAGACAA
>JBOHQZ010000715.1:0-3987 GCA_050732275.1 bacterium | reverse complement strand
AAAAAGAAATACGGCATGGCAGCGATCTGCATCGGCGGCGGCGAAGCCTCGGCGGTGATTGTGGAGAATATTACTTGATGGTTAGTGCGAGTTACTTGGCAAAACGAGTAAACCGATAAAGGGGCGACGATGCGTCCGCAGGACATCAAGAGCATTTTTATCAGTGACCGTGTTATCGAGAAAATTGTCTCGCAACACCATGTGTCTGAGGAAGAAGTTTCTGAAGTCTTTGAAAATCCGGATGCCGCTGTCAAAATTCGTCATAGCCCAAGAGTCAAAGATGCCTATATTGCATTTGGAAGAACTTGGGGTGGGCGTTATTTGACCGTTCCTTTTTATCGTAAGTCTGAGGGCTTAATCCATATTGGCAGTGCTCGTGACATGACTTCAAATGAACGCACGCTTTATGAAAGGAGTTAGAGCAATGGCAAAGCTTCCCAAGATAACCACCGAAGAAGAGTGGGCAGAGTTTGTTGATACACACGATATGGCTGAATATTGGGACGACATGATTCCAGTCGATCCCAAAGAGTTCCGCATCTTGCGTCGTCGAAAAACTTTGGTAGGACTCGAAATACCAACCAAAACAATGGAAAAAGTTCGTCAGTTGGCAAAGCAAAAGAAGAAAGCTCCAGAAAAAATGTTGCAACAATGGGTAACTCAACGATTACGCGATGAATTTGCTGCGATGTAGTTTAATGTTGTTTTAAAATAAAACGAGATAAACATGGAACGCATCGGTGTCATCGGCGCTGGCACGATGGGCAACGGCATCGCTCACGTGTTCGCGCAATTCGGCTACGCGGTCACTTTGGTTGACGTCGAGCAGGAGTTTCTCGACCGTGCGTTGGCTACGATCAAAGTCAATTTGGAACGGCAGGTGAGGAAGGGCATCATTGCCGTCAACGAAGTGGCGGCGATTCTCGGCCGCATTGCCAACGCCACGGAGCTGAAGGCGGTCGCGAATTGTGATCTCGTGGTGGAAGCGGCAATCGAAGACTTGGCGCTCAAAAAGAAAATCTTTGCCGAGCTGGATGCGCTGTGTCCGGCGGAAACGATTTTGGCGAGCAACACTTCATCCATCTCCATCACCGAAATCGCAGCCGTGACCAAACGTCCGGAAAAAGTCATCGGCATGCACTTCTTCAATCCGGTGCCGCTGATGGCGCTGGTGGAAGTGATTCGCGGCTTGGCGACGGATGACGAAACATTCAATACCGTTATGAAGCTCAGCCAGGCGCTCGGCAAAAAGCCGGTGGCGGTGAATGATTATCCCGGCTTCGTATCGAATCGCGTGCTCATGCCGATGATCAACGAGGCGATTTTTTGCGTGATGGAAGGTGTGGCCGAGAAAGAAGCGATTGACAATGTTATGAAGCTTGGTATGAACCACCCCATGGGCCCATTGGCGCTGGCGGATTTTGTCGGCCTCGACGTTTGTTTGCACGTGATGGAAGTTTTGCACCGGCAATTAGGCGACGACAAATATCGTCCGTGTCCGTTGCTGCGCAAAATGGTGGCAGCCGGCCATCTCGGCAAGAAGACAGGGCAAGGATTTTATTTGTATGCGTGAATTGAAATTTTAAATTGTAAATTTTCAATTTAAAATTTAAAGTATTGAGGAACGCATGGACTTCAAGTTAACCGATGAACAAATCCAAATCCGCAATGAAATCCGCCACTTTGCCGAAACGGAGATTGCACCGGATGCGGCCGAGCGCGACGAGCAGGAAAAATTTGCGGAGAAGCAGATCAAAAAGCTCGGCGAGCTGGGATATATGGGAATGACCGTAAGCTCAAAATACGGCGGGCAGGGTGCTGATACTGTCGCTTACACGTTGGTGGTCGAAGAGCTTTCCAAAGTCGATGCTTCGGTCGGCGTGGCGCTCTCGGTGAACAACTCGCTGGTTTGCTACGGCCTCGAAAAATTCGGCACCGAAGCGCAGAAGCAAAAATATCTCGCGCCGTTGGCGACCGGCAAAGCGCTCGGCGCGTATTGCCTTTCGGAACCCGGAACCGGCAGCGACGCCGGCAATATGATGACGATTGCAGAAAAGCGCGGCGATCATTATATTATCAACGGCGCTAAAAATTTTATCACCAACGGCGTTCACGCCGATCATCTCATCGTGTTCGCTACAATGGACAAGAACGCCGGCGTTAAAGGCGTGTGCGCTTTTATCGTTGAAAGAAATTTCCCGGGCGTTTCGGTCGGCAAGAAAGAAAAAAAACTCGGCATCCGCAGCAGTGACACCGCGATGCTGAATTTCGACGGCGTCGAAGTGCCGGCAGCGAATTTGCTGGGTGAGGAGCGCAAAGGCTTCTCGATTGCAATGGCGATTCTGGATGTGGGCCGTATCGGCATCGCAGCGCAAGCGCTCGGCATTGCGGGCGCGGCGTTCGAGGCGGCGATCAAATATGCCAAAGAACGCCAACAGTTCGGCCAGCCGATCATTGATTTTCAGGCGATCAATTTTATGCTAGCGGACATGGCGGCGGAAATCGATGCAGCCCGGCTGCTCATCTATCAGGCCGCGGTTGCAAAAGACAGCGGGGAAAAATTTTCCGTCCAATCGGCGAAAGCCAAGCTGTACGCGTCTCGCGTGGCGGTCGACTGCGGCGTGAAGGCGGTGCAAATTTTCGGTGGCGCCGGCTATTTGAAGGATTACCCGGTCGAGCGCTATATGCGCGACGCGAAAATCACGGAGATTTACGAGGGAACGTCGGAAATCCAGAAACTCGTCATCGCCCGCAGCTTGATGGCGTGATGTTCGTAGTTGCGCCTTTAGGCGCCGAGCGTTGAAATTGAGAAAAGGCTTCATTTAATCCGCAGCTTTGTGCCAATGCCAACAGTTCACGCCTGAAGGCGAAACTACAAACTAATTCGAGGAGAGGAAAAATGACGCGGCTACCCAACGGCAAAGCAACTTATGCCGCCCGTATGCAGAAGGCGCGGCAGACGAAGCCTAAAACCGAAAACGTGGTTTCGACCGGCTTCGATGAGAAAACAAAAATTTGGTTCAATGGCAAGATGGTCCGTTGGCAGGAGGCCACGGTGCATGTGATGTCGCACGTGATTCATTATGGCTCGAGCGTTTTTGAAGGATTTCGCTGCTACAATACGCAGAGCGGGCCGGCGATCTTTCGCCTGAAAGATCACATTGACCGGTTGTTTGATTCGGCCAAGATCTATCGCATCGATATGCCGTTTACCAAGGCTGAACTCGTGCAGGCGTGCATCGACGTCGTCAAGCTGAATCGGCTGACGGCATGTTACCTGCGCCCGGTGGCGTTTCGCGGTTATCACAGCCTCGGCGTCGATCCGCGGCTATGCCCGACCGTGGTGGCGATTGCGGCATTGATGTGGGGAAAGTATCTCGGTCCGGAGGCGCTGAAGGCCGGGGTCGACGTGCGCGTCGCGTCTTGGAATCGCATGCGTCCCAACACTTTCCCGTCGATGGCCAAAGCGGCATCGAACTATATGCCGTCACAGCTCGTTAAATTGGAGGCGAAGATCGATCATTACGTCGAGGGCATTATGTTGGACTCGCACGGCTACGTGAGCGAGGGCAGCGGCGAAAATATTTTTTTGTTCTATCGCGGCAAGCTTTACACACCGCCGTTAACGGCCAGCATTTTGCCGGGCATCACGCGTGATTGCACCATTATGATGGCACGGGAATTGGGCTACGAGGTGATCGAGGCGAATGTGCCACGCGAGATGCTGTACATATCCGACGAAGTTTTTTTCACCGGCAGCGCGGCGGAAATCACGCCGATTCGCTCCATCGACCGGATCACGATCGGCAACGGCGCTTGCGGGCCGCTCACCGGGCGTATACAAGATCGGTTCTTCGCCATTGTCGAAGGCCGGGCCGAGGACGTTTATGGTTGGCTGACGCCGGTGCATTAAATTTGTTTGCAAAATTCATTTTTTTGTCTTATGTAGTTAATGGGCCGTACTTGAAAGGTAGCATGACCTCAGTG
>JBOHQZ010000714.1:0-4001 GCA_050732275.1 bacterium | reverse complement strand
CCTATCACTGCACCGAGAGTTTTTCCAGCATGACTTCGGGAAATGGCGGCGACCAATTGCATATCAACAGCGCCATATATACCTTTGGACAGTTCTGAACCTGCCCATCCAGTGGCGCCTGCGACACATATTTTTATTTTGTTCATAGCGTAAAACCATGCGCTTGAAAATACATCATGCGCACATCGGCGGCCAGATCGAGATACGCGGTGTTCTTCATGTGCGCGTTGAAGTCCATATCGCCCCAACGGACGTGGAAGGTTTTTGCAAATAATTCTGGCATGGTAAGCCTTACATAATGAATCTGGCGCGCAAGATAATATTTTCAAATTCACCCAAAGTGAGTTCTTAAAAATTGCTTCATTTCCCTAACGACGGTCTTTAACGGTGATAGCCCTTTTACTTGATCAGCCAATCGCCGTTCCCAAGCGGCGTGATATTTTTCAATTTTCTGCTCGTTAAGAAAAACGTCCCAGCTATTGATCGCTAGACCTTTGAAGCGGCATTTGGCTTCGAAAATGTTTTTTGTCAATGCTAAATTCATTTCCTGTGCATGATCATGCAGCAATCTCCAAACGTCATAAAGATCGCGCGGCTCCGTGCGTTGCAGAATGGTTCGCATTTTCTCTGCGAAGATTTCCTCGAGTGTATAGCACAAAACCTTGCGCGGTGGCTTGGCTTCATCCGAGTACATTCGCTGCAAAGGGCGCTTAACCGGTTTGGCAACGATCACTTCGTCAGCAGTAAAATCCATCTTGAGCTCGCGTGGCCGGCGCGTTCGCCGCAAGGGGCCAATGTAGGCAATATAGATCGTCATACTGCGCAACTGATTGCCATCGTAACGTGGTTCTTCTGTCGCAATATTGACTTCAAGCCCTGCTGATGGCAGGCAAGCCACACAAACTTCGCCGATTGCAGTAGTGATAGCTTCCACTGTCCACGGTGTTTTCAGCGTAAAATCCAAATCTTCGGAATAACGCCATTCCGGATAATAAAGCTTTTTGAGCGCCGTGCCTCCTTTCAGCAAAGCCGCAGTTCCCATTAATGGATGTCGAGACAATTCCGTCAGCATCCATGTTAGAATGTAGTCCCGTTCAACCGATTGCTCTGACACCTGTTGCTCGTAGGCAAGTTTTTGAACTTCGCGTAAACTGATCATGTTTCTCTCCAGACGAGCAATTCATCTTCGGGAACATTGACCACGACCCGCCACTGCGCATTATGCCGGCCTTGCTTCGGCGAAAGCGGATCGAGCACTGCATATCCCGCGCTTAAATTTTTTGCTATTTTGGCAAAGTGCTGCTCCGTTCCTATTTCGATTTGTTGCAAGAGATAACCCAGCCGCTTCGTAATCGCGCGATTGCCCATCCGCAGAGCCGCGTCGACGAGCTGATTCAGGTTCACTTCTTCGCGCCCACGCCACAGAGCTTTCACCACTTGAATGATGCCTCCGGCGAGCTCCGGATGATCCAGTGCATCAACGATGGCCTTTTCTTTTTTGGCGAGGTTCACTCGTTTGTCGCCAATCCAAACCGGCGCCTGTCCAAAAAACTTGTGCGGCTGCAATTGCACAAAACGATAGGTCAAGCCGTGAATGACAACCGAACGTTTTTGTTTCGTCGTGGCGATATAGACGGTGCGCGAAGGTTGCTCGGTGTAACCATAGTAGCTCAGAGCCGTCCAGTACGAGAGGTAATACGGCGAAACCAAGTGAGAGGCAATAATCAACTCGTTTTCGGTATGGCGCCCTTCCATACCCGCCGAAAGCGGAACGATTAAATACTTGCCCTTTTCGAGACGCTGCAGCCACCGGCGCTGCACCAGATAATGCAGCCGCTTGCGAATGTCAAAAGAAGATCGGCCAAGAACCTTTGCCGCCATTTGCGTCGTAAAGATATCATATCCCTTCTCGCTCAACCTCGTGAGCAACCGTGCGTCCGTGCCGCTGAGTGATCGATTCGGAGTTATATTTTTCATGAGTATTGTTCCATTAATCCGGAACAATATGATGAAATTTTATAATAAAATCAAGTTATTTCATTTAACGTCGGTATTCCAACTCATCGCGCATGATCACTGGTCCGATACGGAGCCGCTCAAACTCGCGCCTCGTAAAACCATGCGCTTGAAAATACATCATGCGCACGTCGGCGACCAGATCGAGATACGCCGTGTTCTTCATGTGCGCGTTGAAGTCCATATCGCCCCAACGGACGTGAAAGGTTTTTGCAAATAATTCTGGCATGGTAAGCCCAACGCAGAAAAGCCACAATCTAAAAGGCTTTAATCGCTCACGGAATTGGAACAGCTCACGGAAATGAATTATGAGAATCTTTTTACATCCGTGTGAGTTCTATTCCGTGAGCTACTTTTTTTTTGCTTTTTCTGTAAAGACTTTATTTTAAGATTGCACGTTTTGCCGGCGAAGCTTTTCGTTTTCGAGCAATTGTTTTCCTGATTTCACATATCCATCCGTCGCGAAAAATTTTTGCAGCGTGGCCTCATCCGGCGGTTTCGTCAGCAGCGAGCCAATAACCATCGCCGCCGCAGACACCGCGAGAATGACCGCCACCGGCATGAGTCCGGCGTCGCCGATGGTTTCCGAGCCTTTGATGAAAAAATAAAGCCACAGCACCACCACGCTGAGAACGGAAGCGTACGCACCGTATTTCGTGCTGCGTTTCCAAAAGATGGCAGCGGCGACGACCGGAAACATCGCCGCGAAGCCGGTGAAGGTCCACACGCTGATTTTGAAGATGCTGCGATTGACGACGAGCGAAAGCAGATACGTGGCAACGATGATGGCAATGACGAAAATGCGGCCAGACCACACCTGCTGCTTTTCGCTGATTTTTTCGTGAAAGCCGTAATGGCGAACGATGTCTTGCGTGAACATGGTGCTGATCGCCAACACTTGCGAATCCACCGAATTCATGATCGCCGAGAGCACGCCGGCAGCGAGAAATCCCGCCAACACGCCAGGCGCATACAGCGTGATCATATTCACCAGAATCGAATTTGCTGCCGGTCCTTTGAGATTGGGAAAATCGACCGCCCCCAACACGCCGAGCAGGACGCTGGGAATCCACACGATGGCGATGCACAGCGGATAAAACACCAGCGTGTAGCGAAAGGTGTTGGCGCGCTTGGCGGTGAGCCAGTGCAAAAACATGTGCGGAAACATGCCGACCGAAAGCGGAATGCACGTGTAGCTGAGAAGCTGCAACGGCGTGATCTTGTCGCCGCGAATCAACAGCTCGGGATGTTTTTGCGCGACCATCATCATGCCGTTTTCGACGCCGCCCAATTCGCGGAAGATGACGATGAACGCCGCCAGGCCGAAGGTCATGAAGATCAAAACCTGAAAAGTATTGACCCACACCGTGCTGCGCATGCCGCCGTAGGTGACATACCCCAGGGTGACGCCGGCAACGATGAGTCCGCCCAGCCATATCGGCAGATCACCGTTGGTGATTTGATTCAGCGTGATGCCGCTGCCCATAAGCCCGACCAAAATGTACGGAATCATCAAGGCGGTGATGACGAAGAAGAGCAGCAGCCCGACGCCGTCCGAGTTCCAGCGCTGGCGGAAATATTGAATCTGCGAAAGGTAGCCGTGCCGTTTTCCCAACGACCAAATGCGCGTGCCGATGAAATAAAAAACCGTCGGGATGATCAGCCCCGAGGACGACGCCATCAGCGCGAAAACGCCGATGCCTTCGTGATACGCCTCGCCGGAGGCGCCGAGAATGGCGAACGCCGTCATGTTCGCGCCGAAGAGCGACATCAGCAGCAGGAACGACCCGAAGCTGCGGCTGGCGACAAAATAATCTTCGCCGGTGCCGCGAAAAAGCTTGTGGCTCAGCGTGCCGACGGCGAGCACCAAGGCGAGATAAATAAAAATGACCGTCATCGTCATGATTGCTGCCCTCCTTCGTCTTCGACTTCAAGATGTTCGGGCCACGCGTAAGTGACCAACAAGTACATGACGAACGCCGTCA
>JBOHQZ010000713.1:0-4001 GCA_050732275.1 bacterium | reverse complement strand
TCTTTGCGCAACCGTTTTTTAAGGTCATTGATTTTCATAGTCACTTCTCTCAGCATTTGTTACCGGTCGAGCGGAGATAATTCGCAGCGTTTTGCCGCGCTGAGTAAAAACAACATAAAGTAAGCGCCAATTTGCTGTCATCCCAATAGCAGCGTCCCGAATTTCACCAAGATAACTTTGAACATCGACAACTTGCACAAATGGATCAAAAAACACCTCACACGCTGTTTCAAAGTTGATTCGATGATTCCGCAGATTTAATGATGCTTTTCGACTATCCTACTCAAATCGGATGCCGCGTAATGTATAATTTATAGTCATAAAAAAGCCGAAAGTGATTTTAGTGGATTATCGAGCATCCTCTGCGTCGCCATCAATAAGCCGGTTGAAAACGCAATGTTTCAAGCAAATCGTGTTGTTGAATTTGCTTGGTGTACGCTTCCTTGCGCCGCAGCCAGGTTTCGTAAATTCCTTTCCACCGGCTGAAATCGGCGCGGCTCTCGTCGTATTGATCATAACGCGCCAGCTTGCCGGCCATCAGCGCCATGTAGAAATCTTCGCTGAGAACACCGTATTTTTCTTCAAAAAGTGTCAGGCGGCGCTCCAACAATTTCATCTCAATCACTAATTCGTGAATTTCCATATTTGAACCTCAGACGAATTTCATTAAAATTGCGGCTTAACGTGACGCGACCAAACGCTCTTTATCTTTGTTGCATCACTTTTTGTAATTGTTCCAAGTTTTGCGAGAAATAGCGTTTGTTCCAAACAATCCAGTCGCGATAATCGAACCACGGATGGGTTGCGTAATCCTTCTTTTTGCCATTCTTGAAGTCGAACATCAGTCCTACTCCGAGGTGAGGCAGAAGTCACCGCCGCAACAACAGCGTCCAAACCGTCAAGCCACAATACCAAAACTGGCCGCTTTTTCGAACCGCTGCCATCTGTAAATGGTATGTCGGCAACCCAAAAATCACCTGCTAGGATAATCGTCATAAAGCCCCTCATCTTCTTCAGAGTAACTATTTAAAAATGCGCCATGACCTCGCACTGATTTTAGATTCAACTCCATGGACGCGGGCATGATGCTTATTAGCCACTTACCCGGCTTGATCTGCTTAACAGCATCTTTGGGAAGTGAAAACTTTTCCCCTTTTTTCAGTTCAACTTCATAAGTTAGATTTACCAGAGTACTTTGCATGATGACACCTCATAGTCATAAAAATTTCATAACAGCTTTTTTATTCTTTTCCGCTCCTCCGCCGGCACCAATGTTCGCATCTCAAAAATCGAAATCGCCGGCAGGACGCGCACGAAGATAAAGATCAACGTAAAAAAGAGGCCGAGCGTACCGATGAACGTTGCCCAATCCCAAACCGTCGGGTGGTACATGCCCCATGAGGAAGGCAGAAAATCGCGGTGCAAGCTCGTCACCACGATGACGAAACGCTCGAGCCACATGCCGATGCTGACGACGATCGAAATAGCGAGAAGCCAGGGAACGCTGCTCTGAAAGCGCTCGAACCATAGCAGTTGCGGCACGAGAAGATTGCAGAAAATCAGCGCCCAGTAATAAGGCGCATACGGGCCGGTCCAGCGGTTGGTCATCATATACCACTCGTACTCGTTGGCGCTGTACCACGCCATGAACGCTTCCATCGCGTAACCGTAGACAACGATCAAGCCGGTAGCGAGCATGATTTTCGCCATGTTGCGTAGGTGGCGCATGGTGATGAAATCTTCCAATCCATAAAGCTTGCGCAGCGGGATGGCGAGAATGAGCACCATCGCAAAGCCCGCGTAAATCGCGCCCGCAACGAAGTACGGTGGAAAGATCGTCGCGTGCCAGCCAGGAATGATCGACATCGCGAAGTCAAAGCTAATGACTGTGTGAACCGAAAGCACCAGTGGCGTCGCCAAACCGGCGAGCAGCAGATACGTCGTCTCGTAGCGCGACCAATGCACTGCCGAGCCGCGCCAGCCCATCGCGAGAAAGCCGTAAATGAGCTGCAGCCAGCGATTTTTCGTGCGGTCGCGCAAAGTGGCCACATCCGGAATCAAGCCGACGTACCAAAAGAGCGCGGAGACGGAGGCATAAGTTGCAATGGCAAAAACATCCCAATCCAAAGGACTGCGCGTTTGCGGCCAGAGCAACATGGTGTTGGGATACGGCAGCAGCCAATATGCAAGCCATGGCCGCCCCACGTGAATGAGCGGGAAAATGCCGGCGCAGGCCACGGCAAAGAGCGTCATCGCTTCGGCGAAACGGTTAATCGAGGTGCGCCACGATTGGCGGAAGAGCAGCAGGATGGCGGAGATCAACGTGCCGGCGTGGCCGATGCCGATCCACCAAACGAGATTGATAATCGCAAAGCCCCAGCCCACCGGAATGTTGATGCCCCAAATTCCCACGCCTTTGAGCAATAAGTAACTGAGGGCGCCGACCAGCAGGGTAACGACGGCGAAGCCAATGCCGACGCCAATATACCACCCGCGCGGCGTTTTGCGGGTGAGCACCATCGTGCTGATCTTGTCGGTAATCGTGCCGTAAGTGTGGCCTGGCTCGAGAACCGGTATCTCGTCGATGACGTTTTTAAAATGGACTGGCGTTTGAGTTTGCATTAGACTTCTTCACCAAGCTCGGGATTGGTTCGATACTTTGATTTTCCGCAGGGTAACACGACTAGCGCAAAATCCGATCATAGATATCGTGTTTGCCAACCCAGAACCACGTTATCGTGTCTCCACTTAAAATACCGAGCGCCCGATAATTCAGCCCAATTCTCACCGAGTAAATCGGATCTTCAGGGTCTACTCGTTTGAATTGCAGACCTGGATTGCTTGGCTGGCTTAACCACAATTCGTAAGCTTTGTCAGCCCGTTTTTGCACATCGGGAGGCAAGGCGTTGTAGAGTTTCCAGAACTGCTTGGTTGTTCGAGATATCATCTTGCCACGATCTTGCCGTTTTCAATGACCATTTCCAGGGTTTGACCAGCTTCCAGATCGTTTAGTGCTTGCCGCGCCATCTCACGGAAGTGATCTCGATTTGCCAGGTAGGTCTGTTCCCACGCTTTTTCTTCGCGTTCCAATTCATCTGAGGTTATTTCTTCCCCAAATTTTTTATCGGGCGCAGGCTGTGTTTGAAGCCAACGCGCAAAATCCAGGAGTTGCGCAGCTCGGTGCGGATGCAGCGCTCTGACGATTTTGATCAGAGCCTGTTCGAAGGCCGGCGATGATAAAGTTGGCTGAGTTTCCATCGTGTCATCACACCTATTATGATAAATTTTGCGGTTTTTTATCAGGGATTGATTATTTCTAAAAATAGCAAATCGAAAACAAAAAAACAATTCCCAAAATTCATCCAACCCATCAAGTTATTTTCGAATCGAGACGGCCTAACCATCTTCGCTTTCCTCTAACTCCGGATTCGGATTGCGCAGTCGCGCCAAATACGTCGTGTGCGGTCGCGTGTTCAATTCCGTCAACAGCCCGTAGTTAAGCTGACCGGCTTTGAGCTTGGAGACGCGACTATTCGGATCGTTCATGTTGCCAAAAGCAATCGCCTGCGTCGGGCACACTTGCTGGCACGCCGTCACAATCTCGCCGTCGCGAATGTCGCGGTCTTCTTTCTTCGCGTTGATCCGCGCCTCGTTGATGCGCTGCACGCAATACGTGCATTTCTCCATCACGCCGCGCGAGCGCACAGTGACGTCGGGATTGCGCAACATCTTGAGGCTCGGCGTCTCGAAATCGGAATATAAAAGGAAATTGAACCGGCGCACTTTGTACGGGCAGTTGTTGGAGCAATAGCGCGTGCCGACGCAGCGGTTATAAACCATCTCGTTGAGGCCCTCGTTGCCATGCACCGTCGCCCCGACCGGACAAACTGGTTCACACGGCGCGTTCTCACAGTGCATGCACGTCACCGGCTGATGATATGTCGCGGGGTCGTCGAGATCACCCTCGTAATAACGATCCACGCGAATCCAGTGCATCTCGC
>JBOHQZ010000712.1:0-4007 GCA_050732275.1 bacterium | reverse complement strand
TCCGCCAGATCAACTCGACAAGATTTTCGACCGTTTCTATCAAGTCGATGCCTCGCACACGCGCGAACACGAAGGCACGGGCATCGGCCTAGCGCTGACGAAAGAGTTAGTGGAATTGCATTACGGAGAGATTCGCGTAAACAGCGAAGTCGGGCGCGGCACGACGTTCAGTGTGCGGCTGTCGCTCGGAAAAGAACATTTGAAGCCGGAAGAAGTTGTAGAGACAGTGACCAGTGAGCAGTTGCCAGTTTTCAGTGATCAGTTTTCAGTGGTCAGTGATCAGTCCACAAGATTTGAAGATCGAGCATCGAGCATCCAGGATCAAGCATCCAGCGACGAAACCATCGTGCTCGTCGTCGAAGACAACCGCGATGTGCGGCAGCACATTCGGCAGTATCTCGAACCGGCGTTCAAAGTGGTGGAGGCAATTGATGGCGTCGATGGCGTGGAAAAGGCTGTGGAGATGATTCCAGACCTGGTCATCAGCGACGTGATGATGCCCAAACGCGACGGCAACGAGCTGTGCCGGATTTTGAAAACCGACGAGAAGACCAGTCACGTTCCGATCATCATGCTCACGGCCAAAGCCGATCGCGAGAGCAAGGTGTATGGTTTAGAAACCGGCGCGGATGATTATCTCATCAAGCCGTTCGATTCCAAAGAACTGCTGGCGCGGGTACACAATCTCATCAAGCTGCGGCGGCAATTGCGCGAACGCTTCAGCCGTGAAGTGGTGCTGAAACCGAGCGACATCGCCATTACCCCGATGGACGAAGTTTTTCTGAATAAAGTCAAAGCCGTTGTCGAAGCTCATCTGAGCGACGAAGACTTTGAGATCGAAGCGTTGGGCCGCGAAGTCGGCATGAGCCGCTCGCAAATTCACCGCAAATTGAAGGCGCTCACCAACCAATCTGCCAGCCAGTTCATTCGCTCGATGCGATTGCAGCGCGCGGTGGAGCTGCTCAAACAAAACGCCGGCACCGTCGCGGAAATCGCCTATCAAGTCGGCTTCGGCAGCCAGGCGTATTTTACCAAGTGCTTCCACGAGCAATTCGGCTGCACGCCGAAGGAGTATGTGAAGAAGAGTTCCTAAATTCTACGATTTTGTTGCCCCCAATCGAATTTTCCTCTCATCTGTACAGCCGTTCAGCCACGGACTATTCGTGGCTTTTTTATTTTTTCTTACCTCAATAAAAGATAAGCTTAGGCCATATTTTCAGCTATCTCATTCATTAGTCATTTGTTAAAAGTCGTAACCCTGACCGCTGGTCTGGAAAATTTCGCACGGTCCAGTCGGGCCGACTGGGTTACGAAGTCTTTTTACGACATACACACCCATTGTTTTCCCCACGTGCAACATAAGTTAAAAGCTTTACAACATGCGTTAAAGATTTCGTGCCGGCCTTTTTGCTAACTTGTCATGCAAGTTAATTTCACTACCTTCACCCCAAAAGGAGAACGACCATGAAATACGCAAAAATTGCCATCCCGTTTGTCCTTTTCGTTGCACTGGGCTGTTCGAATGAAAACCCGGTGTCCGAACCAGAAGCAAAGACGGTTTCTTTTACCGGACAATTCTTCGGCAAAAATCAGGTGGGATCATCAGTTTTTGGTCTTGAGCGATGTTCCGGAGATTTAATTTCACTCAATCTTGCCGGGACCGGACAATTTACACAAATTGGTGTTGCCACGGTAGAGCTGGCGCATTGCGCCCGTCCAGAACCAATATCATCGAACCCACTGACATTGGAGGTCTTATACGGAAAGATAGTGTTGGTCGGAGCGAATGGCGACAAAATCCATATAGCTTATGCAGGGAGCGTCGTCTATTCGGGGAAAGTCGTTCTCACGGGAGAATTCTACATCAGCGGTGGCGCTGGCAGGTTTAGTGGCGCCAATGGCAATGGCACCTTTGTCTGTGAAATGACAGGCGCCGATAACGAATTTGTCAGTACGTTGAAAGGCGAGATTTCATCCTCGCGTGCTTCGGGTATTTGATACTACCTTTTTGATGTCACGATGCCGGAGAGCACACGATTTCGTGGAACGTCGAGAAGCTTTTGAGTGGGGTTTATGTGTATCGTTTGCAGGCGGGAGAATTTGTTCAAACGGAAAAGATGGTTTTGATGTGGCAAAAGTGAAGTCCGGCTTGCACTCGAAAGATCGTCGCATCACGTCAAATACTTTTGTTCAAGCCGGCCTTCGACTTATCCGGAATCTAAAAGCGGCTCGGCAGCTGATGCTGATCCGCTTTAATTTTTGTGCGGCGGAATGTCGATACATCGCCGCGCCATTTCAAACGCCAACCACCTTGCTCCTCCGCTCCAGCAAAACCACATCGCGCCAGCGGCCTTGCAATGGGCCAAATTGCATCTTGCCCATTTTTTGGCGGATGCCGACTTGACGGAACCCGTGTTTGAAATGCAGCGACAAACTCGCTTGATTTTCGGGGAAGATACCGGCTTGCAATGTCCAGACTCCATTTGCCTCTGACGTACGGATCAATTCATGCAACAGCAACGAGCCAACGCCTTTACCGCGTGCGTTCGCGCCGACATACACGCTGACTTCGGCGACGCCGGCATAAACGGCGCGATGTGAAATCGGGGTCAACGCCGCCCAGCCCAAAATTTCATGATTAGCTTTGGCGACCAAGTTGCAAGCCATAATTTTATTTTTGCACCATTCTTCCCACGTCGCCGGGGACTGAGGCGCAAAGGTGGCGTGGCCGGTTTCTATACCCTCGCGATAAATCGCTGCTACCTGCAACCAATCCGCTGCCATCATGCCGGTGACAATGAGTGCCATAAATTCTCCGAATCGCGGCTTATGCCTCCACGGCAATCCTATCGTGTTCCTCCTCCCACCGAATATAATCTCCCCGAATTTTCGCAATCTGCGCATCCAAATTTTCCAGCGTCCACGCGCTGGTGTCAATCGGCGGATAGAAGCGAATCGTCACCGTGCCGGGTTTTACCTGCAGCGTTTTGCCGGGGCAAAGCTGGCGCGCGCCGGCGAGGTGTACCGGCACGATTGGATATTGCAGGTCGATGGCCATGCGAAACGCGCCTTTTTTAAAATGGCCGATCTTGCCGCTCTCCTGGCGCGTGCCCTCCGGTGCGACATACAACGAAAGCCCCTGCCGGCGAATCTTTCCATAAGCGCGATTGAGCGTGGCGACGGCACGCTCGGCATCCTGGCGTTTGATAAAAATCTGCCCGGTGAGGCCACCCATCACTGCAAAGAGCGGATTATAGAGCAGCTCGTATTTGGCGACATAGCGCACTTTTGGCAGCCCCATTGCGATAATCAGAAACATATCCAGCGTCGAGCTGTGGTTGGAAATGTAGATCGCCGGGCGGTTGATCGGCGCGCCGTCAAAAATCACTTTCACGCCCGCAAAGAACAGCACCAGATGGCCCATGCCGCGGCTGAACGTGTGAATGATGAAATTCTTCGCCTGGCCGAGCGTCAAGAGGCTCAGCAGCGTCAACAACACCATGCCGATGGTCAGCGTCAGCAAGGTGGCTGTGGTCAGAAA
This sequence comes from bacterium, assembly GCA_050732275.1. Classification (GTDB taxonomy): domain Bacteria; phylum Zhuqueibacterota; class Zhuqueibacteria; order Zhuqueibacterales; family Zhuqueibacteraceae; genus Zhuqueibacter. Next base: position 466 of record JBOHQZ010000712.1, on the reverse strand, counting down.
GGCTGTACGCAGGAATGTCATGAGTTTGTGTGTGGCGAAAATTCGATAGTAATATCCACTGAACCTATTCAGCCCGCCTTTCACATGTCATTCTGGAAGAATCCTTTTTCGTGCAAGCACTGTACTCGAAATGAAAAAAGATTCCTCCGGAATGACAGGTTCTTTTGTGTTCTGAATAGTTACGATCCAGGATGCTGCGGAAATAGCATAGCAAATTTTAAAGCCACTTTCAAGCAGAATTTACTATTTGATTTCCCTTTCGATTTTATTATATTTCTCTACCATGATTACTTTGCTGACAATCGTGTTTGCCGTCTGTGAGGCTTTGGGGGCGGCGCAGCCGCGCGCCAACGCCGACAACAAGCAGATGGCGCAGCACAAATTTCAGGAAGCCTTGTCGCTGCGTCAAGCGCTGCCGTTGGAGGATTATCTCGACCGGCTGCAGGAAGTGACAAGACTCGACGGC
>JBOHQZ010000711.1:0-4014 GCA_050732275.1 bacterium | reverse complement strand
AATATCGTGAATATCAAAACCGGAAAAACCGAGACGCTGATTAAAGATGCGCGAATCGGTGACCTGGCATTCAATCGCACCGACCGCTCGCTGTGGGGAGTGCGGCATTATCTCGGCATCTCGACACTCGTTCGCATGCCGCCGCCATATCATGAGTGGAACCAGATTTACTCTCTACCTTATGGCAAGGATATTTTTGATCTCGACATTTCTCCGGATGGCTCGATCCTCACCGCGGCGCAGGTAGAAATCAGCGGCCAGCAAAAACTCATTAAAATGGATGTTGCCAAGCTGTTGAGCGGCGACAGCTCGCTCGAAGTGCTTTTTGATTTCGAGAATAGCGCGCCGGCGAATTTCGTTTTTTCGTCTGATGGCAAGCACCTGTATGGCTCGTCTTATTATTCCGGCGTGTCCAATATCTATCGCTACGATTTTGATACTCAGGAAATGCACGCACTCAGCAATTGCGAAACCGGCTTTTTCCGGCCCGTGCCGATCTCGGACGATTCGTTGCTGGTCATGCGTTACACCGGCAAAGGTTTCGTTCCGGTGATGATTCCCAACCGCCCGCCCGAGCAGGTCAGCGCGATCAATTTCCTCGGCAATGCCGTTGTGGAAAAACATCCGATCGTCAAAAGCTGGCAGGTTGGCTCGCCGGCGTTGGTCACGCTCGATTCGACGAACACCTCCACTCGCCAATACAGCTTGCTGCGCGATATTCAGCTCGCTTCCGCTTATCCGATCGTGGAAGGCTACAAAGACTTTGCGGCAGTGGGCATCGCCATCAATTTCGCCAACCCGCTCGGCTTGAGCGGTTTTAATCTCGCCGCTTCCTATTCGCCAAATGAAAATTTACCCGCTTCGGAAAGAGTTCATCTCGGTTTCGATTTTTATCAGTGGCAATGGCGAATCAGCGCCAAATACAACGACGCCGATTTTTACGATTTATTCGGGCCCACCAAAAGAAGCCGCAAGGGATATTCGCTGGCCTTGCAATACAAAAAGAATCTCATTTTTGATGAGCCGAAAATACTCGATTACACGATCAAGATTGCCGGCTATGGCGGCCTGGAAAGGCTGCCCGATTTTCAAAACGTCGCAGCCTCATTCGACAAGTTTCTCACGCTGAATACGGGCTTGCGATACCATAATCTGCGCAAGTCGCTCGGCGCGGTGGATGATGAAAAGGGAGTGCAGTGGCAGTTGATGGCGCAAAGCAACTATGTGAACGAGAAACTTTTTCCGCGCGTTTATGCCGCTTTTGATTATGGCATACCTCTGCCGATCGATCATTCCGCCATCTGGGCCAGAACTTCCTTCGGCCATTCTTTTGGCGATCGCGATGAGCCGTTTGCCAATTTTTATTTCGGCGGTTTTGGCAACAATTGGATCGATTATTTGCCGGAAAAACGTTATCGTGACTACGACAGCTTTCCCGGCCTCGAGCTGAACGCCGCCGGCGGAACGAATTATGGCAAAGCCTTGTTGGAATGGACGCTGCCGCCGCTGCGCTTTCGCCGGTTGGGCCTTCCGACGTTTTATTGCAATTGGGCCCGCCTGGCGCTATTCTCCTCGGGCCTGGTAACGAACCTCGACAGCGAAGCCAGCCGCAGAAAACTGGCAAATCTCGGCGGCCAGCTCGATTTCCGTCTGGTTATGTTATCCCATCTCAATACGACTTTGTCATTCGGATATGGTGTGACTACGGAAAAAGACCAACGCCCGGCCAAAGAGTTTATGGTTTCGTTGAAGATTCTATGATACGTTCGTAGTAGTGCCTTTGGGCACAAGGTTTTTGGAGTTAGGGAATGTTTCAACTATACAACAGACTTTTGTATCAACTCAATGCATTACGCCTGAAGGCGTCACTACAAACGTTACCTTTTACTCATGAATCTTGCCAAAATTCTCGTCAGTCTTCTCCCCGTCTTTCTTTTCCTCGCGGCGCTGGTATTTTTAGATAGCTACAAGCTCGTCAAGCTGCGCTCGATTCTTTTAACGTTGCTCGCCGGCGCCGTCGTGGCTGTGGTTTGTTTGCTGATCAACAGTTGGATCTTGTGGCGCTTCGCTTGGGAGATGGCTTTTTATTCCCGCTACATTGCGCCCGTCATCGAAGAAACTTGCAAAGCGGTTTATCTCATCTATTTGGTGAAATCGAAAAAAATCGGCTTCATGGTCGATGCCGCGATTCATGGCTTTGCCATCGGCGCCGGGTTCGCTCTTGTCGAGAATATCTATTACTTGCAGTCGCTGCAAAGCGCCAATTTGTTTCTCTGGATCATCCGTGGCTTCGGCACATCGATCATGCACGGTGGCACCACGGCCGTTCTTGGAATCGTCGCGAAGGGCTTGTCCGAGCGCCATGCTTCCGACCGCATGCGCTTTTTTTTGCCGGGTTTGGGCCTGGCCGTTTTGATTCATGCTTTTTTTAATCACTTTCTCCTGCCGCCGATGCTGTCCACCGCGAGCCTTCTCATCGCCCTGCCGCTCATCATTGTCGTCGTGTTTGCCCAGAGCGAGAGCGCCACGCGTCATTGGTTGGGCGTCGGCTTCGATACTGACATGGAGCTGCTGGAGATGATCGACTCCGGAAAGATCGTCGAGACTAAAATCGGCGCTTATCTGCAATCTTTGAAAGAGCACTTTCCAGGAACGATGGTGGCCGACATGCTATGCCTGCTGCGAATTCACGTCGAGCTGGCGATGCGCGCGAAGGGTACGCTTTTGATGCGCGGCGCCGGCTTTCGCATGGCGCTCGATCCCGAAATCAAAGAAAAATTCACCGAGCTTAAATATCTGGAGAAAAGCATCGGCAAAACCGGCCAACTGGCGATCGCGCCTTTTTTGCACACCAGCAGCCGGGATTTGTGGCAGTTGTATATGTTGGGTAAGAAGTAGAAATTTGGAATCAATTTACTATTCTTTTTTCTTTTTGATAACATCCGTCACGATATCCTTCTCCGATTTCACCACGTCTGTGACATCCGGAATGTCCGGCGCCACCAGAGGAGTTGCATCCGGATCGATCGGCTCGCGAAGTTGCGGCCGGGGCCGGATTTTGTCGGTCAAGTTGCCGGGCTCGGCTTTGGTGTCCGCAAAGGGTTCAGTGAATTTCTTGGACACCGGCGCTTCACCACCAGCGCTGAGAGAATCTTTTGTGGATTGCGTCACGTTCTTCATAATGTAAAAATAGATGCCGCTCGGCAGATTCTTGCCGTCAAAGTTTACGTGATAAACTCCCGCCGGCTTTTTCTCATTCACCAATGTCGCCACTTCATTGTCTATGCACGTTCGAACACAGCCTGCACAACCGCAATACGTTTCTCATTGAGATTGCGCACTTGATTCCGAAACATGTCGGTGAAGTCACTCCCCAGCAACAGATGTAAGCCCAAATGTTTTTGCGATGATTCTGCCGTCGATGCTTTTTGCCGGAACCACTCGACAGCCATCGCCGTCTCATCCGCCCAAAGAAGTTCCTTGAAGCCTATGCCTGCGAGTATTGCGCGCAACTCTTCGGGCTTGCTGAGATGACTGATGGCGGAATGCCGCGCCCACGGCACTGGAAAATGAATCGGTGCAACCAGGCCGGCCATAATCTCGTGCAGGGCGAGGCGTCCTCCCGGACGCAGCACGCGATGGATTTCTTCATAAAGCCGTCGTTTGTTGTCGATGTTCATCGAGCTGTGCTGCGTCCAAACCGCGTCAAAGCTTTCTGCCGGGAAAGGCATGTCCAGTGCGCTGCCGTGACGAAACTTGACTCTGTCACTCAAACCCGTAAGGCTGGTGAGCATCTCTCCAACCCTGCAGTATTCTTGCGTGATGTCCAGCACCGTGACGATACAGGCAAAACTATTGGCCAGCATTCGGGCCGGGCCGCCCAATCCACCGCCAACGTCGAGCACGTTCATTCCGGCTGCCATTCCGGCGCGGTGGGCGAGCCTTCGGGTTGATTCTGTACCGCCGGTATGAAATTGGTCCGCCGGAGCAAGATCATCCACAGTCGGTGCTTCG
>JBOHQZ010000710.1:0-4024 GCA_050732275.1 bacterium | reverse complement strand
ACCCTGGCTTTTGCGATCAGCGGCTTCCTGCGTTTGGCGGATGAGCTTGCTTTCCTGGGCAACGGATGCAGCGATATTAAAAAGAACGGCTACAAACAAGAAACAACGGAACAATTCCCAACGGATAGAAACAACGCAAAGGATGAAAAAATGGTTTTGTATCCGTTGTGTTGTTTCTATCCGTTGGCGGTATTTATGTTTGGACAGCAGTTTCTTTTTGCAAAACAAATTGTATTTCATTTTTTATTGTCAGTAAGTAAAGATCAGCGAAGTAAAAATCGAGAACTGCATCTGCGACGATTGATAAATACTGCTGAATCCGGAAAGCGGCGTCAGCGCCGTCGCCGAAAGCGTGAAGATGGCGTTGTTGTTCAAGAAGGGCCGATAGATCAACCCGAGGCCGTAATCGATGCCGATGTCGTTATTGATTCGGGCTTGATTGATGAACTGTTGCACCGACAGCGCGTTGGCGAACCGCAGATAATTGCCGTTGAGAATCAGCTTCAGTTTCGGCGTCAATTCCGCGTCCATCGCCAGATTGAACAGCCACAGCCCGGGGTTGACGAAGTTTGCCTGGCCTTCGAGTTTGCTGCCCCGCAAGCTCGGCAGCAGGCTGTTTTTGCCGACGAGATTGACGCCCATGAGCCTGATCGTCTGCAAATTCCAAAAGCTGAACGGCCCACCCGCAAACGCGGTTTGGTCTATGATCGTATCGAAGCCCTGGCCGACGTTATCCATCGGCCGCTGATCGCCGGAGGCATAAAAAGCCGAAACCCGATAACGCTTCCAATCTTGATCGATGGAAAGCTCCAGCGCCGCCATTTGCGCGTTGATCGTGATCGGGCGATTGGCAAGCTGATTGAACGTGTCCCGGCCGAACACTTGATAAAATGCATGGCTGACATTGAGACGTCCCCAATGGCCGTCGCCGGTCCAGCCCAGATAATATGCCTTGATCGCGTGCGGCTGCACCGTTCCGATGACCGCCGGCCGAACCGGAAAACCGTTCGTATCAAAATACATGCTGGGGCGGTCATAATTAAAATGAAAGCTCAACTGGCCGGTGTAGCCGAGCGTGAAAAGATCCTGCCGGTATAAATTCGCAACGGCAACCGTTTGCTGCCGATCTTGAAACACCGTGTTCAGCTCGCTGTTGGTATCCTTTTCCAACTGATAAAAATAAGCGAGATTATATTGATAGCGGCTCGAATGAAAGGTGCCGAAAAGCCGGGCGCCCAAATTAAAATCGCTGAAAATAAAGCTGCGAAAGTCGCTGTTGAAGCGCTGAATGCCGGTGCGCAGCGAGAGAAAATCATAATGGTCGCTCAGCGTGAACAGCCGTTTCTCAAAAAATAGCTCCTGAAAAGCGAGCTGGCGGTCGGTGCGATTGGCGCCGCGCCGAACATTGACATTGATGTTGTTGTTCTCCAGCAAAGAGAGATAGTTGATATTGAAAACCGGCGTGACGCGAATTTCCCAATCGCGTGGCCGAAAAGCCACTTGGCCATGATAAAACTCCATGCTCAGCCGGAGGTTGTTTAGGGAAAGAAAGCGCTCGCCCTGCCCAAAAAATTGTGCTCTCTGCATTCCAACCGAACTCACGCCGCTCGCTGTCGGCAGGCGCGAAACTTCGGCGAGATTATCCGCTGTCGCGGTGAGCAATAAGAACGTGTTCTGCCCAAGAATGGGATAATCGCCTTTGAGCACATTTTGATTATAGGGATCGTACCAATTCCCCTTCACGTTGCGCTCGTACGGCGGCGTTTCGACATCACGCCAACGATCCGAAATCGGCTCGAAATCTTTCGGCAGCGGCTTTTTATCGCGCTTTCCGGCTGGCGCGTTCGTTTTTCCTTTTTTAACCGCGGCCGAGTCGCGCGGCGCTTGACTATGCACAGCAGGCGGCAACATGAAACAACAAATACAGCCAAGCAAAAAAAGCGACCAAATTTTATTTCTCATACGAATCGTGAATGTTCCATCAACCCCGTTAGGCTACGCCCATAGGGGTGATATGTTTATAGTCAATAGCCCAACGCGGGTGAGCAGCAACCAAACAGAAAAAAGTTTATCCGCCGAGCTTCGCCGAAACCACCGAGTGTCGCCGTTTTTTTCCGGCGATACTCGGCTGCGCTTGATGAGTTTTGATGATCAAAATCGGCAATGGGCAAATCAGAACTCATCCCCTAAATCCCCTTCTCTCACAAATCCGGCTGGCGCGGAAATTTCACATAAGGCAATTTGGCGTTTTTGTAGGTGATTTGATCCGAGCGAATCGCCATGGGCGCCTCAAAGCCGGTCGCGCCGGCGGCGGCGATGTAATCATCCTGTTCGACGCCGTCGCCGCTGATGCCGATGCCGCCAACGAGACGGCCGTTTTTATAAAGCGGAACGCCGCCGGGAAAAATCGTGATGCCGTTTTGATACGGCGGCTGGAAAGGATAGAGGCCGCGCTGGAACTGAAAATCGAATTGGCCGTCGATCATGATATAAAGCGGGCCGCTTTCAACCGGCTGCCGGAATGGTTGTCCCAAATCGATGCCGGGCGGATAAAAACGCTGACCCAAAAATCCGACCGCACGTGTCGTCATCGCCAGCGGTTGATTCAGCGGCACGCCGAGTACATTTCGTATCTGCTTGCTCATGCTCGTTGACGTATCGCTGAAAGCCACCACGCTTCTTGCCTTTTGTGCGCAAACGTCGAAGCTGAACAGCGTGGCATCGGGCGTGCGCCGAATGCCGAGAATGGTGCCGTCAAGATCGGAGACGGCAACGAACACTTGCGCCGGAACGCCGAGCGGCCGGCGAATGGCGGCGCGCGTTTTTGCGGCTTGCGTCACCGCCTGGTTGAGAATGCGATTGACTTCGTCCGCGCTCAAAAGCTGTCCGGCCTTCACGCGGTAATCATGCGCCGCATCGAGGACAACATCGCCCTGCACCGGAAATTTCGGCGCCGGTGTGGCGCGAATGGGGAAATTCGGATCGACCGTGCCGAGGGTGGCGAGATTGGCCCACGTCAGCGTGAAATTTGCCATTGGGGTCGGCGCATTGGCGTAAAGCAGCCGGATACCCTCAAGATAAATATTGTCGCTGCGTTTGTCGTTCGGGGGCATATAACCATAAACCGCGCCCAACGCAATGATCTCATCCGGATAGATGCTCGAGCAATAATTGAGAATGCCGTCCAATCCCGACAACGTTGTGGAGCAGCCGCTGACACCGATGCCACCGGCCAACAATCCATTTTTGTAAATCGGCACGCCGCCCGGCAACGCCGTAAGTCCGGGCTGTCCGTTCACCACCGCACCGGGAACCGCGCCGCCATTCGGTTGAATATCGCTGCCGCCGCGGTTGGAAAAAGGCACGCCAAACAACGGTCCGGCTGCGGTGTTATTGGTTAAAGGCGGAAAATGCGCGCGTGTGGTGAAGCAGGCGGTCAAGCTCGTGAACGCATTCTGATTGCTGCTGACATAAGCTGCCGTGCGCGCCTTGGCGATGGCGCCCAAAAAGGCGTCTGGCGGCAAAGCAAAGTTGGGCGCGCCATTCATGCGGAAAAGCCCCAAAATATTTGCCTCGCGATCGACGATCGCGATATAAACGTTTTCGTTTAGGCGCTGTGCCTGCTCCACTGCCTGCGTCATCAGCGTTTGTACATCCTGCACCGTCAATGCAGGCGTGTCAGTCGGTGTGGAGACAGTCGGATTTTTGGCGGAGTTGCACCCCGTGAGGCTAAAACGCAATAATAACAAAACGCCCACGCTCAACGCAGCCTTCGTCCTGATTCGAGATGGCATGGTTCGATTTCTCCTAAAAAGTTTGTAGTGGCGCCCTCCGGGCGTAGCCTTCAGGCGCAAACTTTACAATTCAACATAAAATAATGACTCGTGCGTTCGACGCCTGCCCTGCCGCAGGCCAGGGAAAGCGTAACTACGAACGTTTATTGTTCCAAAATTTCTACCACCACCGGCCCCTTCGGTTTCGCCATGCACGCGAGGCGATATTTTCCCGGCTCCAGCTTGTTGAT
>JBOHQZ010000709.1:0-4024 GCA_050732275.1 bacterium | reverse complement strand
CCATATTCTCGCGCCAGATCGATCACTTCAAAACCACACTGGCGAAACAAATGCGCCAGCGAGCCGGCGCTGAAATACGAACAATGTTCATAATAAATATCCCAAAATGCCAGCTCCTGTAACGCCCACGTCACGTCGGGAAGCTCAAAAAAGACGACGGTGTTAAAACGATCGCCGAGCGCGCGACGCACCGTACTCACAAATTCCGCGGTGGGGTGAATGTGCTCCAAAGTGTGGCGGCAACAAACCAAATCGCCATGATAATTGGCATAGCGTTCGGAATAATAATCTTTGACGAAAACTACCCGGCCAGCCGCTTCATCGGCAACACGTTCTTCCAGAATCGTGGGATCGATACCGACGCCGCGATTGTGGCCTAATTCACAGAGCAACAACAGAAAGTCGCCCTTGCCGCAGCCAATCTCGACGATGGTCTTGCCGTGCAAATCATACTTCGCAATCAGACGATGAGCCAGGTCACGCGCAAACGCATTGAAAGTCGGCGAGAAGCACTGTTGATCCTCGTATTGCGGCGAATAATTTTGCAGCGTGGAATCAAACGCCATGTTCGAGATGAAACCGCAATGCTCACAAAATCCCAGAACGATGTCACCGCGAGGAAAATCCCGGGCTTCCTGCGCCGTCGGCAGCAACAAGCAACTGTGAACGGGCACATTCGTCACTTCATAAAAAGGCGCCAATCCCAGCGCGCCACAGCTCGGACAGGCATTTTTTGCGGCGAACCGGCCGGTTGCTGCAGCCGTTGCCGCCAGGCCAATATTTTTTACCAGAGCCGGTTTCATAAATACAATTCTCGCAGGTGAAGCGAAACCACGTTCAACAGAATCAGAATCGGCTTTTCGGCGAGCACAATAATATTTTCGCCAAGCCGGGGAAAGAGTTTTGCCAAAGACTTGCTGAAAAAAATCCGGTGCCGTTGCCATTCCGGTTTGGGCTTGAAGAATTTTTGAATCCACGGCCAACGCCCGAATGAAAAGCGAATCAGAGGCCAAATAAAAACGCTCGATTCCATGGTTTTGATATTGAACCGATGATCACACAAGAGCGCGCGCAACGTGGCAAAGGTAAAGTATCTCCAGTAGCCGCCTTGACGCGGACGCACTTCCTGGCCAAAAGGATGCCAGCCCAGCAGCACCAGCAAGCGGTTGCCGAAGGAGGCGAGATTCGGCACGCTAATGATCAGCTTGCCGCCGGGTTTCAGAACGCGATAGATCTCTTCGAGCACGGCATCGGGATCGAAAACATAGTCCAACACTTCTCCAGCCACGACACAATCAAAATGATTGTCGGGGAAATCAAAAACCGCTTCATCCAGATCCGCTAAAGCGGTTTGAATGCCGCGAGCGGCAGCGAGTTCCAAAGCCTTTTCCAGGCGGTCCATCCCAATAAGCTCCTTGCCGCCTTGCTGCACGATGCGTTCACTCAAAATGCCGACGAAGCAGCCGACATCCAAGACCTTGCCCTGAATCTCTTTAGTGAACTTCAGGATCCGTTCCACGCGCCAAGCTTGTGCGGGATGGGAGTAGAGCGCGGCGCAGTCATTCTTTGCCAACCATTGGTTGTGCCTTTCCATCAATGCGGCTTTGGCCTGTTGCATTCGATTTACTTTTTGTTGCACGTCTTCCATCACCCTTTGCAATTTATTCCTCATCGCGCAATAAACTGCAAGTTGTAGCTTGTTTCAATACGAACGATAAACGCTCAAACAACCCGCGGCGCGGGTATGGGAATAATAAATTTTCCTCCTTTCTGCCGATAGGCCTGTTGTTGTTGTAAAATTTCCTCGGCAAAATTCCAGGCGAGGAGCAGGACATAGTCCGGTTTTTCCTCGATCAGCTTTTCCGGTGAAAAAATCGGCAGATGATTGCCGCCCATAAATCGGCCGTGCTTGAAGCGATTCAAATCAACCACGTAATCCACGAGCTGCCGGTCAATTCCACAGTAACTCAGCAGTGTCGTGGCTTTGGCTGCGGCGCCGTAAGCAGCGATTTTTTTCCCCTGTCGCTTCAGTGTCCACAGCATGTCCGTCAAGGCATGGCGTATCTTTTGAACACGACCGGCAAAACCGCGATAGTAGGGTATTTGATCGGCGCCCAGTTTTGCCTCTTCTTGCAATAAAGCTTGCACCGGCTCCCGCACGGCGTCATGGCGCTCGACAAAGAGACGCAACGAGCCGCCATGAATGGAGAGGCGGCAAACGTCATTCAAAAACAGCGCATGCCGTCGAAACAACCGGTTCAAGGTGGTAACCGAAAAATAACACAAATGCTGATGATAAACGGTATCAAATTCGCATTTTGTCATGAGATCAACGACATACGGGACTTCGAGAACCGCTACGCCCTTGTCTTTCAAAATGATTTTAATTCCTTCGACAAAACCGTTCAGCTCTGGAACGTGCGCCAGAACATTGTTCGCAATGACCGCGTCTGCCCGCCGCCCTTCTTTACGAAGCTGAAAAGCAAGCCGCCTGTTGAAAAATGTGCAGCGTGTCGGTATATTTGCTTTTTGGGCGGCCGCCGCAGGTGCCATGGCCGGATCGATGCCCAGAACCGGAATGCCGGCTTCCACAAAATTTCTCAGCATGCAGCCGTCGTTGCTGGCGATCTCGATGACGAAGCTATCGGCGCCGAGGCTTCTTGACCGGATCAACGCCTCGGCATTTTGCCGGGAATGCTGCAAGAGCGCCGGCGAGACGGAGGAGAAATAGGGATAATCTCCGCCAAAAAGAATTTCCGGCGGCACGGTTTCCGTAATCTGCACGAGCGCGCAGTTCGGGCAAAAGGCGAGATCGAGCGGCGCCGTCAACTCGGGTTGTTGCAACTGCTCGGCAGTGAGCAGACGGTCTGCCAGCGGTGTCGCGCCAAACGACAAAATCAATTCAACGTCGCGATGTCCGCACGAACGGCAGCTAAATTTTGATTCACTCGGCATGGTTTCATCAGTAACCAAAAGATTTTCTCGCTCACGGAATTGGAACAGCTCACGGAAATGAATTATAAAGATTTTTTACTTCTGTGTGAGTTCCATTCCGTGAGCTAAAGTTTTTGCAATGATTTCGCTTTAACGAGTCAACCTAAAGCCAGCGCAGCGTTTTATCCAAGCGTCTGGTTTTCAAGAGCATTTTGATATGATCGATGCGCCGGTAACGCGGGCCTTCAAAATCTTCCAGGCGCAGTCCGAATTTTTGGCACGCTTGCAGCAATTGTTTGGCGCCGCGCCGCGCATTCCATTGGGGCTTGAACTCCGGCAGCGTCCGCGCCAATTTGCCAAAGTCAACGCGATAGCAGCGTTTATCCGGCCCGGCGCCTTGTGCATACTCAATTTGGCAGCCCGGCGCCGCTTCTTTCACGATCTCCGCCAACTCGCGCACGCGGTAGTTCTCTTCGGTGATGCCGACGTTGAAAGCTTGATTGTGTACCAACGGCCGGGGCGCGTGCAGCGCCGCAATGAATGCGCGCGAGATGTCTTCGATATGCACGATCGGGCGCCACGGCGAGCCATCGCTTTTAATGTGAACTTTGCCGGTTGTAAATGCCCATGCCACGAGATTGTTGAGCACCAGGTCGAAGCGCAGGCGCGCAGAGACACCATAAGCGGTGGCGTTGCGAAGAAAGATTGGACTAAAGTTGGTATCGGCTAGATTGACGAGATCTTGCTCGGTACGCACCTTCGAGATTCCATAAGGCGTCACCGGACAAAAGGCCGCCTCTTCGTCAACCAAATTTTCACCGGCGGCGCCGTAGACGCTGCAAGACGATGAAAAGAGAAAGCGCGAAACACCCGCGGCTTTTGACAATTGCGCCAGGCGCACGGAGGCGAGATGATTGATTTCGTCGGTCAATTCCGGATTCAAATCGCCCAGCGGATCATTCGACAAGCCGGCAAGATGCACGACGGCTTCAAACCCTTCCAGATCAGATTGCCGGACATCACGAATGTCTTTTTGCAGCGAGGGGATTGGCGGGATTTCTTCGCCAAAAGTGCAACGCGCAAAAAGCTC
>JBOHQZ010000708.1:0-4026 GCA_050732275.1 bacterium | reverse complement strand
GGCGGTCACCGTCGATGGGACGGCGGATAATTTGAGCGCCGGCAACCTGGCGATCGTCAATCCACCCAACCTCAATTGGTACATGCTCAGCAGCGCGCAAGGTTCGTTTGTCAACATTTTTTCATTGTCACAGGGGCTTGGCACCACGCAAAGGTTTTATTATCACGATGCGCCGACCGGCACGAATGATGGCACGCCGGATACGGGCACTAACGGTTCGTGGGGCGATGGCGGCTTTCTGGCCACTGCCAACAGTATTTCCGGCAGTTTCGCTTTGTCGTTGACCAGCTATATTCTTGGCAAAGATCAGCCTCGCAGCGTCGCCGAGGCGCTGCTCGCTCAAACCACTCAGCCTTTGCAGGCGAATGCACGATCACAAAGCTTTACGACCGGCGTGACGGAAGCAACCGGCTCGCAGCCGCAGCGTTTTGCTCTGTTGCAAAATTCCCCCAACCCGGTTGTGCCCTCGATCGCGACGACCATTCGTTATGAATTGCCCTTTTCCGGCAACGCGCCGGTATCGCTGCGGATTTTTAATTTGCTCGGCCAAAGCGTGCGCGAGCTGGTGAGTGCAACGCAGCCGGCGGGACAATACGAAGTGCGTTGGGATGGCCGTTTGGATAACGGCGAGCTCGCCCCGGCGGGGATTTATTTTTATCAGTTGCGCGCCGGGCAACAGATGTTAACGCGCAAGTTGATGTTGTTGACAACCAACAAGTAAAGTTTACCGCCTCTAAATTTCGTAACGAAATGAGAACCGCAACGAAAAAAGCCCGTGCTTTTACTTTTGTCGCGGTTCCCTTTTCGTTGCCAGCCTATGGAGAAGGGTTGCGATGGAAAAACGTTTTCAAGCTTTTGCCGAGTTTTGGCCGTTTTACCTCGGCGAGCATAGCGAGCCGGCCAATCGCTGGCTGCACTTCATCGGCACCTCATTGGCGCTGGCGCAAATTCTTTATGGCATTGCCACGCAACGTTTTTGGCTGCTGCTCACCGCTTTGGTCACGGGATATGCCTTCGCGTGGATCGGGCACTTCTTTTTAGAGAAAAATAGACCCGCTACATTCACATATCCGTGGTTCTCATTTATGGGCGATTGGAAAATGTGGGCGCTGATGCTGGCGGGGCGGTTGGATGGCGAAATGAAAAAACTGGGATTGCAGAATAAACTGAGTTAAGCGCGTGCTGCTGCCTTGGAGGTGCGTCTGATTTCTCCGACGCAGGTGCGCACTTTGTCCGTGTTCGTGTTGGCGTTGTTTGATCGTGGCGTGCTATAAAAATGTCTTTTGACGACTCAAAATATCGCAATGGATATTCCGTCGGCGTGGGCGGTGTCGTTTTGTGTGGCGAAAAAGTTTTGTTGGCCCGCCGCGCCCTCGGCGGTGCAATTGGGGATTGGACGATACCGGGTGGCTTTGTTGAGCGCCATGAAACTATCGACGTTGCCGTGCAACGTGAAGTATTCGAGGAAACCGGCGTTAAGGCTGAGGTGGAGGGCCTCATTACCGTGCGTAACCGCGTTACCCAAGATGAGAATAGCGCCTATTTCATTTTCCTGCTCCGCACTCAAAACGAAACTGTCAAAGTTGACGGTTTTGAAATTGACCAGGCAGGTTTTTTCACTTTCTCTGAAGTACAAACATTAGAGCGACTCCAACCGCTGAGCCGTTTAATTGTGACCAAAGTCTTGCAAGGTCAAATTCAATTACTGACGTTTCATCAGCATCCCAAATACACGCGGGATGAATATTTGATTTTTGCTTGAATAGGGAGGAGGTTGAGCGTATGAAAGCGTTGCTGTTATTATTGCTCCTTCTCGCCCTCGCCGGCGCGGTGTTGTATTCTTCGTTTCCATCCTTATTCAATCCCCTCAATCCCACGGCGATTGAGAAAGAATTTATTGCCAGCATTCCGGTCATCTTTCGCACCCAAGGCGGCAATTTGGAGCTGGCGGGCTTTACGGCAACCGAAACGTTTATGCGCTCGGACACGGCCAAATTACCTTATTTCAATTGGAACATTCCGGGCGCTACCACGACCGTCGTGATTCGCGTGCCCGTCATTTACCGCTATTACGTTCCGGTTCTTGGTGAATGGAATATTAAGGTGATCGAAAATACGTGCCTGATCCATGCGCCGGAGCTTCGTCCCACTTTGCCGCCGGCCATTCAAACCGATAGCATGAAAATCAGCACCATCGAAGGGCCGTTGGCCTTCGACGGCGTAACGCAGCAAGCCAAGCTGCTGCAAAGCATCACGCCGCAGCTCGAGAAAAATGCCAAAGATTCGACAAAGATAAAATTCATTCGCGAAGAAGCCCGCAAAACCGTAGCGGAATTTGTACAAGCCTGGCTTTTGCAGCGGCAAGTGTGGGGTGAAAATAAAATCGAGAATATCAAAGTATTTTTCAAGGGCGAGGGCGATTCCACGGCTGTACCAGTGAACTCAGTTGCTGATACGGCAGTTAGTGAGATGAAAGAATAGTTTCTTTAAAGTGAAATCTTTGCAGAAAGCGTAAAAAATTTGGCTCGCGAAATGTCCCGCCGCGGCGGGATCACGGAAGTAGAGAGTTTTATAATTCATTTCCATGAGCTGTTCCTATTCCGTGAGCGATTAATTCCTTTTTAGTTACGGCTCGTCCGTATTGTGGTTTTTTCAAAATGCAAGCGTCTCGTTCTTCATCATCTCGCCCCGCGAGCAACGGGCGCGTCATGTTGCTCCGCGCGCTTTCGAAGCTTGGCATCTGCTCGCGTCAGCAAGCCAAGCGCGCCATTTACGCCGGTCGCGTGCAAGTGAACGGCAAGGTCATCACGCAACATACGCATTGGGTGGATTTGGCGCGCGATATGATCATGCTCGATGGCCAATTGGCGCGCCGTGCCGAGAAGATGATCTATTTGATGCTCAACAAACCCGCCGGCTATGTCACGACGCGGCGCGACAATCTCAACCGGCCGACGGTTTTTGATCTGATCTCGCCGCGCGGCGAGGCTAATGAAACGGCGCTATCATCTCAAAGCCCCTGGGTCTTTCCGGTTGGCCGCTTGGATTTTGACTCCGAAGGCTTGTTGCTGTTCACGAATGACGGCCCGTTCGGCGATGCGCTGGCCAGCCCGGAGCGCCACGTTCACAAAGTTTATCGCGTTCTTCTCGATCATCTGCCGTCGCTCGAAGAATTGCGGCGTCTCGAGCAAGGCATTCCCATTCTCGACTATGTGACGCTGCCTTGCAAAATCGCAATCGAAGCGGCGGCGTCGAATAACGATGAAGTTGGCAAAAGATCTCAAAAAAGTGAATGGGTGCGCATTTCCATCCGCGAAGGCAAAAATCGCCAAATCCGGCGCATGTTCGCCGCGGCCGGCTGTGAAGTGCGGCGCTTGATTCGCATGCGGTTTGGGCCGCTCGAGTTGGGGGATTTGGCGGCCGGCCATTGGCGCGAATTGACTGCGCATGAAATAAATGCTCTGCGCCGCGCGGTTGAATCTTAGATTTTGAGTTTTTTCAGCATCCTGCTTAAAGCACAATTATAAGAGAGGAAGACAATCATTTATGATGCCCATCAGGACTTGGATTTCACTTTTTTTTATTAGCGCTTGCCTTTGTTGGATTGACGGCTTCGAACACCCAGCGCAGGCACAAAATAACAGCCTCGCCGAAGGCTGGGTGAAATATGATTTCATTCCGGGATCATCGGTGCTGTTTTTTGATAATTTCTCCGGCGACGAGACCGGCCAAAAACCAGCGGCTTGGAAAAGCGTCGAAGGCACGACGGAAGTGATTCTATTCGAGAATCAGCGCTGGCTGCGCGCTGCCAGCGCCGCCTACGTCGCGCCGCCGGTTCAACAACTGCCGGGCCAATTTACTCTGGAAATGGATTTCTACGTGATCCCGCGCGGCTACAGCGGCAAATACCGTATCGATATTTATGGGAAGACGGATGACGATTGGGCAACATTCACGATCGAAGATGTAGCCGCGCTCAACACCTCGTGGGGACTCAGCCTCGAGCAGCCTGTGGAGCTGAAAGGG
>JBOHQZ010000707.1:0-4026 GCA_050732275.1 bacterium | reverse complement strand
GGGTGGTGTTCTACGAGATGCTCGCGGGACAATCGCCGTTCCGCGGCGAGTACGAAGCGGCGATGGTGTATTCGATTTTAAATGAAGACCCACGGCCCGTGACGGATTTACGCCCTGGTGTGCCGATGGCATTGGACGGCATCATTGCCAAAGCGCTGGCCAAAGATCGGGAGATTCGTTACCAGCACGTGGACGAGCTGCCCGCGGATTTGAAAGCGATTGCAACGACGGTGGTGAGCAGAACAAGAATCTCCGGCACCAAGATTCCGGCTGGTACGGGTGACCAAACTCTACAGGCGCAGCCCAATGTGCACCGACTTTGGATCGTTGCAGCTATATGCTTTGTTGTAGCACTGGCTGCGCTCACCCTGCTCTATTTGCGCCGGCCGCCAGTGCAGGCAGCAACCATCCGCTTCTTTATTCCCCTGCCGGAAAAATCGGCGTTAATTGGATTCAGTAGAAATCTGGCGCTTTCGCCGGACGGCCTTAGATTAGCTTTTACCGCGACAGATTCTTCCGGTAGAACCCGGCTTTGGGTGCGACCACTCGATGCTTTGTCCGCCCATGCGCTTGCCGGTACCGATGGCGCCAGCAACCCATTCTGGTCGCCGGACAATCGCTATATCGGATTTTATGCCAATACCAAGCTAAAAAAAATCGAGGTGG
Organism: bacterium; assembly: GCA_050732275.1. Classification (GTDB taxonomy): domain Bacteria; phylum Zhuqueibacterota; class Zhuqueibacteria; order Zhuqueibacterales; family Zhuqueibacteraceae; genus Zhuqueibacter. The sequence goes on along the minus strand of JBOHQZ010000707.1, from coordinate 3,360 downwards.
CAGGTGGCCCTCCCCTTACGATTTGCGATGCGGTCGGTATAGAAGGTGGGGCATGGAACAAGGATGATATGATCATCGCTGCCCTCTCGGGAGGCAGCCCTATTCGTCTGCTTCCGGCTGCGGGAGGCGCCGTCACCGTCGTAACCAAACTCGACACCGCGCGTAAGGAAATCGCTCATTACGCGCCCTGCTTTCTGCCGGACGGCAAGCATTTTCTCTATTTCGCCAACACCAGCGCTGCCGGCGCCCCTAATGCCATCTACGTCGCCTCGCTTGATTTGAAAGTGAATAAGCTTCTGTTGCCCGTCGCCTCTAATGTGGTGTATGCCTCGGGCTATCTGCTTTTCCGGCGCGATCGAGTGCTCATGGCACAGCCGTTCGACGTGAGTGCGCTTGAACTTAAGGGTGACGCTATTCCGATTGCAGAACTGGGATATGACATTGGTCCGGCGGATTTCTGCGTCTCGGAAAATGGAATTCTGGCCTATCGGTCGGACGCCAGCCAAGACGGCTCGAAACTCCTCATCTTCGACCGGGGCGGCAAGCAGATGAGCGCAGTCGGTGAGTTAGACGATTATAGGGGTGTTCGTTTTTCTCCGGATGGACAGAGGGTTGCGGCGGATATCTTTGATTCGCAAACGCAGCAAAATGACATTTGGCTATACGAATTAAGGCGTGGAATAAGGACGCGTCTCACGTTTAATCTTGCTACTGATAGATTCCCGATCTGGTCCCCTGATGGGAACAGTATCGTCTTCCATTCCGATCGGAAAGGTGTGTTTGACCTCTATCAAAAAGCTTCGAGCGGCGCCGGCAGCGAAGAAATTTTTTTTGAATCAAAGGAAAACAAACAACCTTTCGACTGGTCATGGGATGGAAGGTTTATCGCCTATACCACTACCGGTGATCCCAAGACCCGAGGGGATGTGTGGGTATTACCCCTCTTTGGAGATCGGAAGCCAATCCCTTTTCTGCAAACGGAGTTCGATGAGGGGTATCCTTACTTCTCTCCGGATGGGCGGTGGATCGCTTACGTTTCCGATGAATCCAAACAACCTGAAGTATACGTGCGGCCATTCCCGGGGCCGGGCGGCACGTGGCAAATCTCGACCGCGGGCGGTACACGTCCGGGGTGGCGGCGTGACGGCAAAGAGCTCTTCTATTTGAGCAACGATAACAAGATCATGGCGGTGGAAATCAATGCGACAGGTTCCACGCTGGAAGTTGGCGTCGTCCGGTCGCTCTTTGAAGCGCATCCGACCATACACGCCTTTAATTATGATGTCTCCGGCGATGGCCAACGTTTCATTGTTAGTTCGCTCGTTGAAAGCCAAGCCGCTTCGTCGATCACCCTCGTGGTTAACTGGACGGCGGAATTAAAAAAGAAATGAGCATAAAAGCGTAAAACGTAAAGCTTAAAACGTAAGTAAAAAGGAAAAACATGCCTGGCCGACCATACATCTTAGCCGAAACCACCTGGAAAACCGTTCGCGAAACTCCCTATGAAGTCGCCATCCTGCCCTGGGGCGCGACTGAGGCGCACAATTACCATTTGCCTTACTCAACCGATGTGGTGGAAAGTGATCGCATCGCTGCCGAAGCTGCGCGTTTGGCATGGGAAAATAGCGCACGTGTGATTGTTTTGCCAACTGTGCCGTTCGGCGTTAATACCGGTCAGCTCGATATCAAGCTCACCCTAAACATGAATCCGAGCACGCAGCTTGCTGTGCTCAATGATATAGCAGCCTCGCTCGCACCTCAAGGCATTCCTAAACTCGTTGTGCTCAACGGGCACGGCGGCAATGACTTTCGGCAAATGATTCGAGAGCTACTGCCCAAGCACAAAATTTTTATCTGCACGCTCGATTGGTATCGCATCATTGATGTTTCGCAATTTTTTGCCGAGGCCGGAGATCATGCTGGAGAAATGGAAACCAGCTTGATGCAGTTGTTTGCGCCGGAATTGGTGCTGCCGCTTTCCGAAGCCGGCGACGGGAAAGCGCGAAAGTTCAAAGTGCGAGCACTGCGAGAAGGGTGGGCTTGGACGCAGCGTGAATGGACGAAAGCGACGGCGGACACCGGCGTGGGAAATCCCAAAGCCGCGACAGCGGAAAAGGGTCGGCGCTATTTTGAAGCGATCACGCAGAAGATTGCTGGATTTTTAGTGGAGCTGGCCAAGGCCGATGTGCGAGATTTGTATGAATGAGAACCGCAATCAGACCCTCGCTCTCGAAACTTACGTCAAAAGAAGCTTCAACTACTACAGCAACATGGTTGACGCGAGGGGCGTGCCATATTTCAACATCTTCTCGACTGACCCCGCCGAGGCCGCACATGACTGGCCCGATTCCGGCGACGTCACCGCGCGGCAACTGCAAGCAGTGATCATGGCGCGCCGCATGACCGGCGTCGAGCTTCCCATCGAAAAAATTTGGTACAAAAATATTCTCTCGTGTCTCGATCCGCAAACCGGTTTGATCATTCGACCTCACACGCCTTACGCCGCTGGCGACGAGAACGTGAGTTTCATGGGAGATCAAGCTCTTACGCTTTACGCATTAGTAACTGCGTATCTCGCTAACGGTGATCCCGCGCTCCGAAAAACCATCTTGAAAATGATCGACGGTCTGCGCCAACGCTTCGAGAGCGGCAACGAACCTTTCAGTGCTGTGAGTCATGGTTTCATCATCAAGAGTCTGATGGCTTGTGCGCGGTTAATGAAAATCGAAGCCGCGCTGCAATTGGCCGAATTTTTGGTGAAAAAAGTTTTTGCCGATCCCAAGATTTTCTCACCCGACAACGCTTTCTGCCAAGGCGGGCATACGCACACCAACTTGCGCACGCTCGTCGGCACGGCGGATTTTGCGCTGTACGCAAACGATCCGATTATTTATAGCCGCGTCGAGGCGCTTTATCGCTACGTCAAATCTGTCACCACGCGCTTTGGCTTTCTGCCCGAGGTGATCGAACGCCAAGGTGATATGATTGCATGTGAAACTTGCACGTTGATGGATTACATCGGCCTTGCGGTCACGCTTGCCAATCACGGCCATCCCGAATATTGGGGCGAGGTGGAAAGGGCGGTCAGAAATCATTTGATCGAAAGCCAGGTGCAAGACACTTCGTGGCTGAAATCTGCTCCCAACAAGTCGGACACGGAACAATTCTCGTGGCGCGACCTCGACAAGCGAATGCTCGGCGGCTATGCCGGCTGGAGCGCGCCGAATCATCTTCTGGCCTACTGCGAAACGTTGATTTGGGGTGGCCCTGAATTGCGTGAAAAAATTCGCGCCTTTCAAAATTGTTGCGGCGGCTCCGGCACGCACGCCTTTTTCATTGCGTGGAAAAATGCCGCGCGTT
>JBOHQZ010000706.1:0-4031 GCA_050732275.1 bacterium | reverse complement strand
CAAGTTAACAATGCGTATTGGACGGACGCGACCATGGCCCGGCTGGTGCTCGATGCAAGAATTGGCCAGATCGCTAGCCGGCTCGCGGGCGTAAAAGGCATACGCCTTTGGCATGATCAACTTTTGTACAAGCCTCCGAAAAGCGGCGTCGCCGGCAACATCGGTTGGCATCAGGATCAGGGCTATTGGCAATGCCTCGACTGCACCGAGGCGCTGACCGCCTGGGTCGCACTCGAAGATGTTGACGAAGAAAACGGTTGTATGGAGTTCGTACCCGGCAGCCATAAATGGGGATTATTGGATGAGAATCACTTCTACCAGCAGGATATCGAAGCGCAGATCAAGCGCATCGAAGAGAAAACCGGCCAAGCCTTTCGCACCGTGCCCGCAGTGTTGCCGGCGGGTTGCGTGAGCTTTCATCATAATCTCACTATTCACGGCAGCCGCGCCAATACCAGCAACCGGCCGCGCATTTCCATCGCCATTCACATGATTCCCGACGGCGCGCGCTATCGTGCCGGCTCTTTATCGGAGGACCACACCAGCAACACCCTGCGCCTGCCCCGAAATGGCGATTTCTACGCCGGCCCGTATTTCCCGGTGATGTATCGCGAAGGCGAGCCTTGTGCCAATGTCTGGATGACCGGTATGAGTTTAGTCAATTGAACTCGGATTGCAAAACTTTAGTTTTGCAATGAGTGTGTAGCAATATGCAGGAAAGTCGGGATCGGAGTACGAAGCTTCAGCTTCCGCAATGCTAAAGCATTGCACTCCGACATTCATCTGTGACTTATTCGAGAACATGATATGAGATTCTCCCCTTGGGATTGGATTCTTGCTTCCCTCTATATCGTCATGGCATTCGTCGTTGGCGTCGCGGCAAGAAAACGCATCAAAAATGTTGCGGACTTTCTGGTTGCCGGCAGGCAGATCCGTTTTCATCTCGGCGTCGCCTCGCTCGTGGCAACGGAGCTGGGGCTGGTGACGGTGATGTATTTCGCCGAGCAGGGGTTTCGCTACGGATTTGCCGCCTTCATTATCGGGGTGATTTGGTCCGCGGCTTATCTTCTCATCGGCAGCACCGGCTTCGTGGTGGAGCGCGTGCGCCGGCTCGAAATCATGACCATCACCGAATATTTCGAATTGCGTTACAGCAAGGGCGTCCGGGTTTTGGGCGCCATGCTGTTGGTGGTTGCCGGCGTGTTGAGCCTCGGCGTCTTTTTGAAACTGGGCGCTGTGTTCATGGTGCAATTCACCAATATTCCGGAAACGTCTATCCACCTCACCATGACGATATTGGTCGTCGTGGTCGTTATTTACACGGTTTTGGGAGGAATGGTCTCGGTGGTGGTGACGGACTTCATACAGTTTATTTTGCTGGCCCTCTGCATGCTGCTCGCAACCTTATTCGTTTTCAATCAGCACGGCTTTCTCGGTCTGTTCGAGCAGGCCGAGAATCTTTATGGCCGTGCGGCATTCAACCCGATTTCTCATCCGGAATATGGCTGGTCGTTTATCGCCTATTGGTCGGTGTTCGCGATTTCCGGCTGCATTCTGTGGCAGCCGGTGGCGCAACGCGTGCTCGCGGCCCAAAACCCGGAGCTGAACAAGGCCATCTTCAAAGCCACGAGCCTGATGTTTCTCGGCCGAGCCTTTCTGCCCATTGTTTGGGGCATCGGCGCGGCGATTTACTTGGGCGCGCAATTCGATGCCGCCGCCGGCATGCCCAAATTTCTCTCCGAAATTTTTCCGATCGGCATGCTCGGATTTTTCATGGCCGGGATGTTTGCCGCCTCGATGTCAACCGATTCCAGCTACATACTGGCATGGAGCAGCGTTATTGTACAAGACATCATAGCGCCATTTCGGAAAAACGGCATTTCGGACAAAGGCCGGGTTTTTCTGGCGCGCTTATTCGTTGTCATCATCGGCGCCCTGATGCTGACTTTCGGCATTTGGTACGAGCTAAAAGGAACGGCTTTTCGTTATCTTTTGGACGTGACCACCATTTATTATGCCGGCGGCCTCGCGGCCCTGGTAGCGGGATTGTACTGGAAACGGGCGAATACGCTCGGCGCCTATCTCGCGTTTATTTTTGGCGCCATTCTCCCTTTGGCCTACGTCGTGGAAGATATGATGATCTCATCACCTGCCGGTGAAACCGCGGGATTGGTCAGCCGCCTCTTATCCCCGAACATGCGCGGCGTGTTGAGCTTTGCGTTAGGATTTGTGGGACTCGGATTGGGATCGCTGCTGCCGATTGGCCGATTCAAAAATCAAAAATCGGTGTAAGGGTACTCAAAACTTTAAACTCACAAAAGATGGAAAGGGCCACGATGGACATTTGGAAATTGATTTGGATTGTCGCCTTGATCGGCGGTATGGCCGGCTTTGCTTATATTTCCTTCGCGGTGATCATCAAGGGCATCGCAGAAGTTCGAAGCCTGCTCAAGGAAATGACGGAGAATTAAAACGTTTTGCTGATCAAAACATTGCCGGGGCATGACCATGCTCAGGAAGCTCCTGAAATCCGCTCCAACCATTTACAAAAATAATCGCGGAAGATTCTTCTTGCCCGAGAATCATTTTTTGCCCATATTGACCATGCCGCAGAAAATGTTTGTTACGATGCCCCGTTTTTCAATGCAATTCAATGGTTGATCAAATCCTCAAAGGCCGCAACCCAATGACCCGATTCCATCCCCTGGTGTCTTTGTTGCTTTGTTCTATTCTGGTCTCTGATGCCTTCGCTCAGCGCGAAGACACTCCTTTAAGAATTTTTGGCTATTTTCAGAATTCGCTGCAACACTGGACAGCTTTCGCAAATCATCCGGCGCAAAACTCCTTCAGCCTGCAGCAACTCAATCTTTTTCTGCAAAAAGATTTCAGCCGCAACTGGACCGCTTTTGTCAATTTCGAAGCGCTGAACAACTTTTCCTCCAGCCGGCGCTGGGGGGCGCTGAATCTGGAAGAAGCCTGGGTGAAATACAGCGCCAACATGAAATTCAATTTAAAGCTCGGGCTGCAAATTCCCATTTTTAACAACCTCAATGAGATTAAAAATCGCACGCCGCTGCTTCCTTATGTTATTCGCCCTTTGGTATATGAGACTTCGTTTGGCGAGTTTTTCCCCATCGATGACTTTGTGCCGGCGCGGGCCTTTGTGCAGGCTTACGGCTTTCTTCCCGCCGGTGAAACCAAATTTGACTATGCCGCTTATCTCGGCAATAGCCCCAACATCAATGCCGATCCGCAGAGAGGCCAAACCGGCGTCGATACGACGACAACCTTTCTTTCCGGCGGCCGCGTGGGAATCCGTTATCGGGAATTAAAATTTGGCCTTTCAGCAACTTATGAAAATACTAATAACTTTATCGACCTGGCAGATAGCCTTGGCCGGCAGCCGGCGGCATTGCAAGATTTGCCGCTGACGCGCCTGGGAGGAGACTTATCTTATAATGTGGCGAATTTTTCATTCGAAAGCGAGTTTATCATAGTCGATGTACATAGCGGCATTTCCGAGCTGAAACTGGCGCTTAATTTTTATTATGCCACCTTGGGCTATCATTTTACCAATGAGCTATTCGGCTATGGCAGTTATTGGATCACGGATGTGCACGCCAGCCTGTTGTTTCCACGCCGGGAACAGGTGCAAGACGAGAATCTTCGCGTGTCAACCATGGGCATTTCTTATGATCTAAACGATAGAATTCGGCTGAAGGGCCAATTTACCCGGGTCAGAGATTATTACGAAACTCAATTTATCTCACAAAACTCAATTGCAAAAAGCCGGGACAAATTCAATGTTGGGGCCCTCGCGGTATCGGTTTTCTTTTAGATCGATCAAACGGCCGAATCGGAAAATAGTATGAATCTGAGGATAGCAACAATTGTTTGCCTGTTAACTTGGGCGGCAACTTCCAGCGGGCAAGTCGTGGTCATCGCCCACAAATCCGTGCCGATGGACACGATTAAAAAATCCGTCTTGCTGGATTTCTATGCGTGCGACATTAAGAAGTGGAGTGATGGGC
>JBOHQZ010000705.1:0-4035 GCA_050732275.1 bacterium | reverse complement strand
TCGGCCCCGGCGATGAAGTCATCTGCCCGGCGTTGACTTTCGTGGCAACGGCCAATGCCGTGCTTTATTGTCACGCGACGCCGGTCTTCGCCGACATCGACAGTTTTGACAATCTCAATATTTCTCCGGAGGCGATTCGGCAGAAAATATCGCCGCGCACGCGCTGCATTACGGTGATGCACTACGGCGGCTATCCCTGCGAGATGCAAGCCATTCACGAAATGGCCGCCGCGCACGGTTTGGCGGTGATCGAAGATGCCTGCCACGCGATCGGCGCGGAGTATAACGGGAAAAAATGCGGCACGCTTGGCGACATCGGCTGCTTCAGTTTCTTTTCAAATAAAAATATGGTAACAGGAGAGGGTGGGATGCTGGTGACGAACAACACCGAATTGGCGCAAAAACTGCGGTTGGGTCGTTCGCATGGCATGACCACGATGTCGTGGGATCGCCACCGCGGCCACGCTTCAAGTTATGACGTGGTCGCTCTCGGTTTCAATTACCGCATCGACGAGATACGGGCGGCTTTGGGCCAAGTACAGCTCGGCAAGCTCGAGGCCAACAATCGCCGCCGGCGCGAGCTGACGCGGCGTTATCAAGACCAGCTTCGCCAATTGCCGAAATTGAGTTTGCCTTTTATCAACCACGCGGCGGCTAGCGCCTTTCATCTTTTGCCCATTTTGCTGCCGCCGGCTTGTGAGCGTTCACATTTTGTCGAGGAAATGAAACGTTACGGCATTCAAACGAGCGTGCATTATCCGCCGGTTCATCGCTTCCAATATTATCAGAAACATTTTCAGCATCCCGCCGGCACGCTGCCGCTTACCGAGGAGGTGAGCCGGCGGGAAGTCACGCTGCCGCTGCACCCGCTGATGGCGCCGGAAGACGTGGATTTCGTCTGCCAGGCCGCTGGCGAAATTATTTCTGCTTGAGGGAGAAGGGCTTTAACAACGAGAAGTAGCTGAAACGAAGTGTAATGCCTTTTTCAGGGAAGAATATCTCATGGTCAAGGAAATTTTTGATCGCGCGTTGGCGGCAATAGGATTGCTCGTTGCCGTTCCTCTGATCGCTTTGCTCGGCCTTCTGATCAAGCTGGAGTCTGCCGGGCCGGTTTTTTTCAAGCATCTGCGCGTTGGCAAAAATGGCCGGCTCTTCCGGATGTACAAATTCCGCAAAATGCCGCATCGCATTAGTGCCGGCCCCAAGATCAGCCCCAAACACGATCCGCGCCTGACGCGAGTCGGCAAAGTGATGGATCGCCTCAAGCTCGATGAGATTCCGCAATTGTTCAATATTCTGAAAGGGGACATGAGCTTTGTGGGGCCGCGGCCGGAAATTCCGGAAATCGTCAAGCTTTACGATGCCGGTCAAAGAAACGTGCTCACGGTCAAGCCCGGCCTTATCGGGCCCAACCAGATCGTTTGGCGCAATGAAAAAAATCTGCTGCCGGAAAATGTGGGAGACGTTGAAAGTTATTACGTCGGACACATCCTGCCGGAGAAAATGGCGAGAGATTTGCGCTACGTTGCCGAGGCCAGTTTTTTTCTTGACCTGAAATACTTGGTGCTGGCTTTGAGCGCGACGATTTTCGAGCCACTCAAACCCATCCATTTCATCCGCCGCAAGCGGGAAATTTTTCATCTCGCGCTCGATCTCGGGCTTTGCCTGCTGGCCTTTGCCGCCGCGCTCTTGATCAAGTATGATTTGCAGATTGGCTCTTCCTTGCTGCGGCAAGTGTATAGCATTCTGCCGATTCTCTTATTCTGGCAAATGACCGCTTTTGTTTTTCTCGAGGTTTACCAACAAGTCTGGAAATACGTCAGCCGGCCGGATTTAGTAGTTATCATGAAAGCCGTTTTGTTCGCCGCGGCGCTCACCGGCGCCGTCATTTATCCGGTTTGGCGCTTGAATTTTTCGCTTTCCGTTTTGATCCTCTATGCGCTTCTTTCCATCGGTTTTTTGGGCGGCGTGCGGCTCGTGAAAAGTTATCTCCAGCCGGAGTCGGCGCGTGCGAAAAACCGGCCTAAAAAGAAGATTATGATTTATGGCGCCAACGCCGAAGGCGAGATCCTGCTGCGGCGGATTTTTGCCAATCTGGGGCCGAGCGGTTCTCCGATCGGGTTTCTCGACGACGATCCGCAAAAGCGGGGCGACAAAATCCACGGGCTGCCGGTGATGGGAAATTTCTCGGATCTGCCCTTGCTGAAAGAGGTTTATGGAATTGAAGAGATTTACATCGCCGCGGCAGAAAATATGAACGGCGATTTGCAGCGCCTGTTGGATATGTGCGGCGCGCTGCAAGTCAAGTGTCAATTCGTCGCTACCACATTCTCAACGGAAAATGCCCGGCTTTCCGACGTCGTTCTGGGTGAAGCGCATTTGGATTTGAAAGCCCGGGTGGCAGCGGCAAGATAGTTTTTGCTGAGACGGCAAAAGGTTGATGGCATCCTTTGAACTCACTTAGGCGAAGGTACGTGCGACATGAACAGCATTCGAGTCACGCTCTCGTTTATTCTTTTTCTGGCGGCCGGTAGCGCTTTGGCTCAGGAAATTCCGGAGCAGCTTCGCGAACGCCTCGGCGCATCGCGATATTATATCGGCAAAGAAGATGAATTGTTGATCCCCGTCAACATCCTTGGCTATGTCAACAAACCGGGACAATACTTGGTGCCCAATCAAACCGATCTGGTGGCGCTGGTGGCGTTCGCCGGCGGGTTCAAAGAAGATGCCAAGATGAACAACATTAAAATTCTGCGCGGCATTGCGACGAACGGCCATCCGCAGATTTTTAAAGTTGATTTGAAAAAATATTTTGCGACCGGCAATCGCAAGCTGATTCCATCCATGCTGCCGGACGATACGGTCATCATCTCCGGTTCGCGGGCGGTGACGATAAAAAATATTTTGGATTTCGTCGGCCGGGTTGCCGTGCTGGTGCAGATTTATTTTTATCTGGAAGTCGCGAAAAGATAATTGGCGATTATCAAGAAAACTGTTATGAAGGTTGCCATTCTTGCCGGCGGCGTTGGCACACGCCTCGTCGAAGAGACCGAAATCAAGCCGAAGCCGATGGTGGAAATCGGCGGCCAGCCGATTCTTTGGCACATTATGATGCACTATTCTCATTACGGCTTCAAGCGCTTCGTCATTGCGCTCGGTTATCGAGGCGAGGTGATCAAGAAATTCATGGTGGATTATTGCTCGCTGCACAGCAATCTCACCGTCAACTTGCGAACCGGCGAAGTGCAAATTCACGACGGCGTCAAGCCGGATTGGACGGTCGAATTGGTGGATACCGGCATCGCCACGCTTACCGGCGGCCGCATCAAAAGGCTTGCTCCATATTTGGGCAATGAGACCTTTATGCTCACGTGGGGTGATGGCGTCTCGAATGTAAATTTGCGCGAGCTGCTGGCGTTTCACCGCTCTCACGGCAAGCTCGCCACGTTAACGGCGGTGCGGCCGCCGGCGCGTTTTGGCCATCTCGATTTGGCCGGCGATCACGTGGCCGAGTTTTCCGAAAAGCCGCAAACACGGGAAGGGTGGATCAACGGCGCGTTTTTCGTGCTCGAACCCGGCGTGTTCGATTACATCGACGGCGATGAGACGCAATGGGAAAAAGAGCCTTTGGAAAGGCTGGCACACGATGAGCAGTTGATGGCTTATCGCCATCCCGAGTTCTGGCAGTGCATGGACACCTTGCGGGATAAACGATTGTTGGAGTCACTTTGGGAAAGCGGCAAAGCCCCGTGGCGGGTTTGGTAACCCAGACCGCCGGTCTGGGTTTAGAAGTTCACTAATTTTTGAAAACAATGCGTCTCTTGGTTACCGGATATCGCGGCTATATCGGAACGGCAATGGTTCCCATGCTGCAAGCCGCCGGGCACAAAGTCGTTGGGCTCGATAGCGAGCTTTTTGCGCGTTGCACTTTTGGCGAAGAAATCCCGCCAATCCCCTCGCTGCAAAAAGACATTCGTGATGTCCGGCAATCTGATCTGGAAGGGTTTGAAGCCGTCGTGCATCTTGCCGGCTTGT
>JBOHQZ010000704.1:0-4037 GCA_050732275.1 bacterium | reverse complement strand
GGGATATTAAAGCGTTTTTCATATGAATTTCAAAATCGCCCTCGCCCAAATCGACTGCCGCCTCGCCGATCTCGAGGCGAATCTGCAAACGCATCTCGAGCTTGCCGCGGCTGCAAAACAACGAGACGCGCAGCTCATCGTCTTCCCGGAGCTGAGCTTGACCGGGTATCATTTGCAGGAGCGGGTCGCCGAAGTGGCTTTGACCGAACAGTCGAAATTTCTCGAGCCGTTGCGCGAGCAATCACGCCGGATCGATATTCTTATCGGCCTGGTGCTGGAATCACCGGACCACCGCGTTTACAATTCTGCGCTTTATTTTTCCGGCGGCAAGATTTTGCGGCGGCACGACAAAGTGTACTTGCCGACTTACGGCGCCTTCGAAGAAGGAAAACACTTTGCGCGCGGTGACGGCCTTGCCGCGTTTGAAAACACTTTTAGCCGCTGCGGCATTTTGATCTGCGAAGAGAACTGGCATCCTTCCGCGGCGCACCTTTTGTGGATCGATGGCGCCAAGATTTTTTTCTCGATTCATTGCTCAAGCGCCGGCGGCGCGTCGCCAAAAAATCCTCCGGTGAATGAACCGTCGACCAGCCCGGGCGCGTGCCGGTTGTTGAGCCAGTTTTATGCGCGCCTGTTCGGCGCTTATTTGGTTTTCGTCAATCGTGCCGGTGACGAAGGCCCGTTTCAGTTTTGGGGTGGCAGCCAAATCGTCAACCCCTTTGGCGAGACCGAAGCAACCGCAAAATACGGCGAAACCGATTTGCTCATTCACACGCTCGATCTTGAAAAAATTCGCGAAGCGCGGCTCAAAATGCCGCTGCGCCGCGACGAAGATATTGTTTTAATCCAGCGTGAGTTGTCCCGCGTAACCCAGACTGCCGGTCCGGGCCGTTTGTAAAGAATTCACTTTATAGCGACAAAAGTTTCGATCGGTTAACCTGCAAAGGAGGAGCTGGCATGGAATACAAGTACGTCGAAAAAGCCCCGATTAAAGCCACAGACCAAGACCCCTTCGAGTCGATGATGGCGCGTTTTGACGTGGCCGCCATGTTGCTCGACCTCGACCCCGGCATCTACCAATATCTCAAAACGCCGATGCGCCAAATCATCGTCGCCATCCCGATTCAAATGGACGACGGCAATATCGAAGTCTTCGAAGGCTATCGCGTCATTCACAACGACGTGCGCGGCCCCTCGAAAGGCGGCATCCGCTATTCTCCGCACATCAATCTTTCGGAAATCAAAGCGCTGGCGGCGTGGATGACGTGGAAATGCGCCGTGGTCAACATCCCCTTCGGCGGCGCCAAAGGCGGCGTCAAATGTGATCCCAAAATGCTCACGATGGTCGAGCTTGAAAAAATTACGCGGCGTTACACTTCGAATTTGCTGGAAGTCTTCGGGCCAGACCGCGACGTGCCGGCGCCGGACGTGAACACCAACGAGCAGGTGATGGGCTGGATTATGGACACGTATTCAATGCACGTGCGCCACACTGAAACCGCGGTGGTGACCGGCAAGCCGACTTTTCTCGGCGGCTCGCAGGGACGCGTTGAAGCCACCGGCAAAGGCGTGATGATGGTGACGAACAGCATGATGGCAAAGATGGGCATGAAACCGAAAGACACGCGCGTCGTGATTCAGGGGTTTGGCAACGTCGGCTCGATTGCCTCCAAAGAATTTATCGCGCTTGGCTGCAAAGTGATCGCCATCAGTGACGTGAGCGGCGCTTATTATAATGCCAGGGGCATTGACATCAATAAAGCCATCGCGCATCGCGATGCCCATGGCGGCGTGCTCGAAAATTTTGACGGCGGCGACAAGATCACTAACGAAGAGCTGCTCGAGCTGGATTGCGAAGTGCTGGCGCCGTGCGCATTGGAAGATCAAATCACCAGCAAAAATGCCGGCAAGATCAAAGCAAAAATCATTGCCGAGGGCGCCAACGGGCCGACCACGGCGAAAGCCGATCCGATTTTGGCCGACCGCGGCATCGCCGTCATTCCGGATATTCTGTGCAATGCCGGCGGCGTCACCGTCAGCTATTTTGAATGGGTGCAGGATCGCATGGGCTACTTTTGGACTAAAGAAGATGTTTTCAGCCGCCTCGATCGTATTCTCACCGAAGCCTTCGAAGACGTGCGAACGACGGCGGAAAAATACGATGTCAACATGCGCATCGGCGCGTATATTTTGGCAATTGATCGAGTGGCGAAGACGCTTAAGCTGCGTGGGATTTATGGATAAAGCTGGTTGCTCGATCCTGGATGCTTGATTCTATGGGATCGAATCAAGCATCCATTTGTTAAAATAATATCAGCAAAAAGTTTTTTTCTATGCTCGTCGCCGTTAACTTAACCTCCAGCCTGGCCCGCCTGAAAAAACTTCAAGAGCAAATTGAATTCCATCTCGGCGCGGAAATCAGTAAAATCGAACTGTCGCTTGATCCAGCCCAATTTGATGAGCAGATGGTCGAAGCCGAAGTGATCGCAGGGTATCGTTTTTCCGCAGCGCAATTTTCGCGCTGCCGCCAATTGCGCTGGCTGCATTTCGGCGCCGCGGGCATAGAAAAGTCATTATCCCCGGAGCTGATTCAAAGCGATGTTGTCGTGACCAACGCGCGCGGCATTCACGGCGACCGCATGGCAGAATTTGTGCTCGGCGCGATTTTGTTTTTCGCCAATCGTTTCGACCTGGCAGCGCGCGGACAATTCGAAAAAAAGTGGCGGCAAAAAGAGATAATCAAAGGTCGTTCGCCGCTAACGGGAAAAACCGTTGGCATCCTCGGGATCGGTGCCATCGGAATGGAGATTGCGAAGTGGTGTGCTGCGGTGGGTTTGCAAGTCATCGGCTTGCGCCGGCACCCCGATCTGCCAAAACCGGAACACGTGGCCGAGATTTTTTCTCCCACGCAGATAGGCGAATTTCTTGGCCGAGCGGATTTTATCGTTCTTGCGTTGCCGCTCACCGCGGAAACACGCGGCTTGCTGAGCGCCGAGCGGCTGCGCGCGATGAAACCGGGCGCCTATTTCATCAACATCGGCCGCGGCGATCTGGTCGATGAGCAAACGCTGCTCGAATTGCTGCAAGAGCGCAAAATCGCCGGCGCCGTGCTCGACGTTTTTCAAACCGAGCCGCTGCCGGAAGATCATCCCTTTTGGCGACTCGAAAATGTTTTTGTAACGCCGCATATCTCCGGCAACTTTGTCGAGTACGTGGATCGCGTCGGCGAGCAATTCGCTGAGAATCTGGCGCGGTACGTGCGCGGAGAACCGTTGCTGAATGTGTTTGATAAGGAGAGGGAGTATTGAATTGCTTTGCCAACAAAACTCAAAAAAAGCCTTTAAAACTGGGGATCGTTCACAGGTTGAATGGTTTCGCAGGATCAAAACCAACTGATGAGAAGCGACCAACGGATTTCAAAAAAATCTTTGCATCCGTTGGCCGTTTTTTTATCCGTTGGGCAATAGCCTTTTTCCTCTGACTCGATATATAAAAAGCGTCCCCTTCTTCACCCGAACCGTCACCGGCGATTGGGTCACCTCATTGCTCAATCCATCCCGCACCGCCCATTCGAGTGCTTCGCCTTGCAATGGGTATTTCAAGCCTTCGGTGAAAATTCCCTCCGCGCGGCGGAAAGCGAAAAGCGATACTTGCTGGCCAACGAACGCCTCGAAGCGCATGATTGCTTCCGTCTGTTGCGCCGAGAGAAACATGCCGATGCCGAAATCATCGTGCATTTCAACTTCGATCTGCGCGCAAAATTTTTCAGCAATGTTGAGATTGCCAATCTGATGATCGAAGCGCAGGCCGCTTATTCCCACCAACAAAGCGCGTTCAAAGCCCTGCTCAACCGCAAATTGCAACGTCTTTTCGAGATCGGTGGCGTACTGGCTCGGCCGGTGTACGTACCGCGCGTTCGGGAATGCCGCGCGTGTTGCGGGAAGAATCGAATCGAGATCACCGATGATAAAATCCGGCGTCATGCCTCGTTCGTGCGCTCTGTTGGCGCCGCCATCGGCGCAGAGAATGGCCTCGGC
>JBOHQZ010000703.1:0-4043 GCA_050732275.1 bacterium | reverse complement strand
GCCAACACTTTCGTGGAAGGCATGACCGCCGGACGCGGCTTCATCGCCTTGGCCATCGTCATTTTTGCCGGATGGCATCCCACCGGCGCGGCTCTCGTCGCGTTGCTGTTTGGCATGGCCTCGGCACTGCAATTTCAATTTCAGGCGCTCGGCTGGAAAATTCCATATCAATTTTTTCTTATGCTGCCATACATTCTTACTATTATCGTCGCTGCGCTCTATCGCGGCCGCGCCAAAGCGCCGGCAGCAATGGCCAAGAGTTATTTTCGGGAAGCGTGAACTTGCCAATAATTTTGCCATGATCATTTTGCCATAACGAACACCCGCCATTCGCCGACCACAGCCGCGCTTCGCCGATTTTTAACGGCTCTTTTGTTGTGCGTCTCGTATCTTACGCTACGATTGCAATTTATAGAAAACGCACAAGCGGCTTTTAAGCCGTAACCAAACAGGAAAAAATTATCCACGGAATTTCACCGAAATCACCGAGTGTCGCCGAATAAAGTTCTTTTCGGCGAATCTCGGTGTATTCGGTGCTCATCGGCGGGAGATTTTTTGTTTTTTCTACCCAGAACTCACTTTAAAGACTAACACTCTAGGAGCGATCATGATTCACGTTTTAAGAAGCGCTTTTCTGGCATGCCTGCTGATCGTGAGCGCCGGCGCTTATGCGCAAGCACCGGACAGCCTGATCGTGCAAGGCAAAAAACATATTGCCGAAGCTTTAAACAAATGGGATGCAACGGAAATGCAGAAAGCGCGCGCACATTTTGAGCGTTTACTGGCCGGCAAAAAATACGAAGCGCTGCTGCACTACTATGCCGGCTATTGCGATTATCGCCTCGTCACATTTTATCAGCAAGCGAAAAATCAAGAGCTGATGACACTACATCTCGAAGCAGCGATTACGCATCTCGAAGCGGCTGTAAAGCTGAATAACAAATTCGCCGAGGCTTGTGCGTTGCTGTCGAGTTCCTACGGACAAAAAATCAGCATGGCACCGATGCTGGGCATGACGCTCGGCCCGAAATCAGGCATGACTATGCAATCCGCGCTGCAACTGGCGCCGGACAATCCGCGCGTGATTCTGCTCGACGCCATCGGCACGTATTACAAGCCGGCGATGTTCGGCGGCGATAAAGATAAAGCCTTGGCGGGATTCAAACACGCTGCCGATTTGTTTGATAAAGAAAAGAGCACCGACCCGTTGCAGCCGGATTGGGGACATGCGGAAGCGTATGCCTGGATCGGCGTCGCCTATCTCGATAAAAAGGACGCCGCTGCCGCACGCACGGCTTTCGAGCGCGCGCTGGCCATTGCGCCGGAATATGGTTGGGTAAAGCATGAGCTTTATCCTCGAGTCGCTGATTCCAAGATGTAGGCTGTGAGCAGTGTAAGGAGTGAATCCCATGAACCAAAATCAAAACGCCGACCGGCAAAATTATCCGATGATCGCTGCCATTGCTTTAATCATCATCGGCGCTATTTTCCTGCTCAGAAATTTCGACGTTATTCGCCTGGGCAGAAATTGGTGGGCGCTGTTTATGCTCATTCCAATTGCTTATTCTCTATCTTCTGCTTGGCGGCATCGCCAGAAGAGTTCGGGAAAATTTCCGCCGGAAGCGCGTGGCTCGCTCATCGGCGCGGTAACGCTTACCGTCGTCATGACGATCTTTTTGTTCGGCCTGAGCTGGGGCGCGATGTGGCCGGTCTTTTTGATCATTGGCGGCGTGGCGATGATATTCGGCGCTTGGTCGTAACGCAGTGCGGCTTTCAACCCGCAACTGCAAGAATTGTCAATTGACAATTGTTAATTATCAATTGACAATTCAAAATCTCCGTGGTCCTGATAGTTTTTCCGGAGTAATCTGAAAATGCGAAGTGACCCGCCGAGGCGAATCTTGCTCACCGGCTCGTCCGGCCAAGTTGGCGCCGCCATTGCCCAGCGACTCGCGCTCGATTATGACGTCCTTGGCCTTGACTTGATTCCTGGCCGGCATACAACGCATCTCGGGAATATCACAGATGCAGTATTGATTGACTCAGTGATGAGTCAAGTCGATGCCGTCATTCACACGGCTTCGCTCCATGCGCCGCACGTGGAGAGCCGCTCGCGCGCGGATTTTTTGTCCACAAATGTGGAAGGCACACAACGCTTGCTCGATGCGGCCATCAAGCATGGCATATCGCGATTCGTGTACACGAGCACAACTTCACTTTACGGCAGCGCGATGGTTTCAACAGAAAAAGCAATGTGGGTGACAGAAGATCTCCCGCCCGCGCCGCGCGATATTTACGATGAAACCAAGCTTGCCGCCGAAGCGTATTGTCGTGCAGCAGCGCGGCATGGCCTGCCATGCCTCAGCTTGCGTATTTCGCGCTGCTTTCGCGAAACAGATGAGCTGATGGCAACGTATCGCCTGTATCGCGGCGTCGATCTTCGTGACGTGGCCGCAGCGCATCGTCTCGCGCTGCTCATGAATTTGCCGCGCTTCGAAGTGTTCAACATTTCTGCTCGTACTCCTTTTGAGGCGGAAGACACAACGGAGTTGTTGCACAACGCTCCGGTGGTGATTCGGCAGCGCTGCCCGAGTTTTGAATGGGCTTTTGCAAAGCGCGGCTGGCATTTACCACAAAGCATCGATCGCGTTTATGTCATCACGAAGGCCGAAGAAATACTGGGCTTTTCTCCACGCTACAACTATGATGCGTTTCTTGCGGAGAGCATCAGCTCAAACGATTCTCACCAACGGATAGATTAAGACCAACGGGTTTTTATCCGTTGGTCTTAATCTATCCGTTGGGACCGATTTTTTTCTCAAAATCAATCTTTAGAAATTAGCATGAAATGGATCACCCGCGAAAGAGTCAAAGTCGACCGTGTGGCTTGTCCCTGGCTCATCAAAAAATTTGTGGATAAGGACGCGGAATTTTATTTCGTCCACGCTGATCAGGTGATGGTCGAAGCCACGCGGCTCGGCGCGATTCCGTATGATGTGCCCAATGTCGAGCTGGGGCATCACGGCAAAGAATGCTCGTTCGAGGCCATTCTCAAAAAATACAACTTGACGAGCGATCCCGCGTTGGTCTTGCTTGGAAAAATCGTTAATGGCGCGGACACGGACAACACGCTTTATCACCAACCCGAAGGCGCAGGACTCAATGCGATTGCCGAAGGTTTTCGCTATCTCGGCTACAAAAATGATCACGAGCAAGTGGCCGCCGAGCGGATTGTTTACGACGCGCTATATGCCTATTGCCAAGAGATGGTTCGTCGAGGCAAGCTAAATGGCGTATTCTGCAACTGACACGCACATTCTGTTTGCTGCGCGATTCTCACGCATGTTTGCCTACGGGTTTTTGTCCGTGGCGTTGGCGCTGTATCTCGCGCAAATCGGCCTCAGCGAGAAGAAGATCGGCCTGCTGCTTACACTCACGCTGCTGGGCGATGCGGCCATTTCGTTATGGATCACCACTGCCGCCGACCGTATCGGCAGACGCCGCATGTTGCTCCTCGGCGCGGCGCTGATGGTTTTGGCCGGCGTCGTGTTCGTGTTGACAAAAAATTTCGCGCTATTGCTCGTCGCCGCCATCGTTGGCGTGATCAGTCCGAGCGGCAACGAGATCGGCCCGTTCTTGTCCATCGAGCAAGCGGCTTTGTCACAGCTCGCGCCGGATGAGCGGCGCACCAAAATGTTTGCGTGGTACAACCTGGTTGGCTCGTTCGCCACGGCATTGGGCGCATTGAGCGGCGGCGGGCTGATGCAGATATTGCAAAATTCCGGTGCCACCGAACTGGACTCATATCGGGCCGTGTTGGTCGGATACGCTGTGCTCGGTGTTGCGCTCATCGCATTGTTCACACGTCTCTCATCAGCAGTTGAAATTAGTAGTCCCCGCCCCTTGTGGGCGGCTATTAGAAGCAAAAATTTTTATTTTCAAAAACGCCCCACAAGGGGGCGGGACTACAATAAGCGGCGATTGATTTTTGGCAATTTCTCATTCGGCCTGCACCGCTCGCGCAGCGTCGTCATGAAACTGAG
>JBOHQZ010000702.1:0-4043 GCA_050732275.1 bacterium | reverse complement strand
GGAATCATCACCTCGGTGTAATCGAAGGTGCGCGTTTTCATCTTTTCGACTTTCGACATGCCGAGATTAAAAGCCCGATTTTTGTCCGCCGATGCATGCACATTGTGAAACGTCGGATCGCTGTTGAGAATTTTCAGCGTTTGCCCGGTTTGAATGCCAAACACACGCGGCTCGTATCGACAGCGGTGTTGATCCAAATTCACCGGCGTTTCCGGCGTTGCATACCGGCGCGAGCCTAAGCCGTCTTTGATATAAACAAAGACATTGGCTAACGCGCCATCTGAATTAATCACCACTTCTTCCGAATAAACCGTAGCACTTCCCTCTTGCTGGCAAGCCGGATCCTGGTTCATGCGAATTATTTTTGGCGTTGGCGCTTTGCCTTGAAAGAACACACGACCGATTATAGCGCTGTTTCCAAACGCATGGTTCGGCGCTTCAGTCACGGTCGACGCAGCAGAATGGCCGGTCGAAGGGCTTGTCGAGGCAGATTGATCTTTGGGGCTGCAGCCGAGTGTTAAACACCAAAAGGACAGAATATAGAGAAATCTCCATTCTCTCGGCAAAGTTTTTCGAGGAGAATGCGCAGATTTTGCTGTCGCCGTATTGTTGCCAAGCTCTGGCCAAAGATGCTGTTCGTTGACTGATACTGCCATTATTAAAATGCCAAAATCATTAAGAAGAAGTAAATTTAATGCTCCAGAGCGGCAATGTCAAGAGGAAAATCAGTTTAAAAAAGAACCGCCACCTGTTCTTTGCTAAAGAAGAACAGGTGGCGTTCTCATATTTTTCCACATTGCAAGCCATTTTTAAGAATCTTCCCTTCGCAGCCTCGCCAACTCTTCACGCAAACGTGCGTTTTCAGCTTCTGCCTTTGCCGCCCGAGCATCTGCTCTCTGCCGCGCCTTGGCTTCCCGCATAAATTTCATTTTGGCGATTCGAAGCTCTTCCTCAGCTTCTTCGGGAGAACGCAAATACTCACCTGTCTTCGGATCGTACAGGCGCAATAGCCCCTGCTCGACGCGCAACTCGAGTCCCAACACTTCACTACGCAAGCGAGCAGCGCCACGGCGACCGTTCGTCATCGCTACATATTCGCCGCCTTCGAGCCGGAAGCCGCGCAGCGCCGGGCGCATCGTTTCGATGTGGGGATCGAACAGAAAATATTCCCGCACGCCCATGCTGGCGTAAATATAATGCTTGGTGACAATATCTTCCACTTTTGTGTGCGTGGAGGTCAGCTCGATCACTACCTGCGGGGCTTTGCCTTCGTCATCCAATTTGTAAATCCGCCGGTCGCCCTTGGCGACGCCGAACACAACGAAAATATCGGGCGAGACGCTCTGCTGCGCGCCCGCCTCATCGCGGTAGTAGACAAAAATGTTGCCGCTCACATAAACCCTAGAATGCTTGCGATAATATTCTTCCAGAGCATGCAGCAAAGCAATCATGATCTTGCGGTGGAGGTCGGTTTCAGCCATAGGTTTCCCATTCGATTCCGGAAGATATTCTTCTTCCCAAGAGGGGGGCGGAAGCCGCCTCATCGCCCTTTTGCCCCGGTAAGATTTTATGAGTTGAGCCGCTTGTGCTGTAGATATGGCCATGACAAAATCCTTCGGGCTTGGCACTGTGCGCGCTGCTGCCTAAAAACAGATTGAATTGTGATTTTTGTCTAATATAAGCATGGTGCGCTTGAGAGTCAAGCGGTAATTTGAGTATTGAAATAGCTGCTTTCGCAAAGCATTGAGGTGGCGGCAATCTTCAATTTTGGCTTTATCCCGCCATCACGGATTTTGCAGAGCTAATTCAGCATCCATGAATATTCACTCACTCAAGTGAGCAATTTTGGACCATGATTGCTCAGTGCATTGAGCAAAATAATACCATGAGTGTCAAAAAAACAAGAATAAATATGGGCGAAACGTGTTGTCGCAAATCTTACCCAAAATACTTGATCGCCAAAAAATTGATGGTGAGATGAATGGTGTTGTCAATCACGATGTTGATGGCATGGGCGATATGGTTGGGCGTTTCGGTTGGAAAACCGTTGTCGGTCCAGCACCAATTGCGCAATCGAATCAGATAACGCGCCAGGCGATAGTGGTCAATCACCAAGTGGGTGCTGAAAATGACCAATAGCGTCAACGGCTTTTGTGTGATCAGGAGAAACGGCAAAACGTAGAACAAAGCGTGGATGGCCGCCACCGTAATCTTGTTGTGCTTGTGGCGCACCATCCAATTCGTTTGCAAAACATAATCTCCCACCAGGTGACAAATGAGCTGATCCATACCGTTTTATCTCTCCGCCAGAGTGCCATCGGGTTTGACCACAAGCTGGGTTCGTCCCGCTCCCATATCCAACTCCTTTCCGGTTTTGCCGTCGAAAATCCGCACGCGAAGCTGCTCACCTTGAATATCGAGGCGGGCAAAACCGTATCGGCTTTTGCCACGCTGTTTCGAGTCGTTGTCGGGCCAGGTGTGCTCGCCAGGCGCCGGCGCCCTGACGCGACTCGCTTTTGCCCCTGCCCCGGAAACGAGATAGACTTGCGGAGAAGCCGGCGCGTGGCGCGGATAATTGAGCAACTGCAAGCTGTGATCGTGGCCGGCCATAAAAAGCTGGATGGCGACACCGCTGCGTTGAATCGTAGCGAACAGCGAATCGCGATAAGCGCGGTAGCGTCCGGCGCACAAATCCTCCGGATCGGAGAAATTGGTGAAATATCCCACAATATCGGAATCCGGATCGCAATGATTCAAATATTGCACCGTGCGCGCTTCCGGGTCCCACTCGCTGTAGCCGCCGTGCTCGCCGAGGCTGTAAAGCGGATGGTGCGCGGCCATCATGCGCCATTTGATCTGCGACCGGTTTTTGGTGGAAACGAGCAACTGCTCGAGCGTTGCAAAATATGGCCGCCACGTTTCGAGTTTGGTGCGCAACAAAATCGCCGAATCAAAAAAAATGATTTGCAGCGAGTCGCCCGCCGAACGATCAGCCGGAAAAAGCGCGTGCCGCGGCAGGCCATAGTGATATGTCCAGCTCGAGATCGTATCGGCCCGTTGATTGCCTTTGTTCGTGATCCCGACCGGTATTGCATCGATTGAGAACAGGCCCCAGAGGAAGGATTTATTCACCACGAGCTCCGCATAATAATCGTGGTTGCCGGCGATGGCGTGAACATTTTGCCGGCCCAACTGCCGCATCAACGGCAGAAGTGGGCCGAGCACGTTGTTGATCTTTTTGGGAGTTTCTTTTTGCGGGTTTTTGTCGGACTCGAAATTAAGCCCGGTTTTATAGAAATTGTCGCCGAGAAAAATGAGCAGATCAAACCGTTCACGGCGAAAGAGCCTGGTCATCGACTCGGCGTTATCTTCAAGAATGCCGTTGCGCTCGCCGGCGTCGCCTATTGCCACCAAAGAAAAGCCGGTTTGGGCGCCGATTCGCGGCGTAGATACAGGCGGATTTTGACCACAAGCTTGGCAGGAACAAAGCCAGAGACTAAGAATCACGGTGTAAAAATGTAAGGGCTTTCGTAAATTTCGCAGCGAAAGAAAATCCATACCCATCCTTTCAAAAAAAACAGGCATTTATTCGGAATTGCTCCCAATGCAGGATAACATGCAAAGGTCGTGAAATAAAAATCAAAATCCAAACCCAAGCCCGGCTACCACAGCCGTTAGCTCATTGGAAACACCAACGCCAATCGAAAACGTCAGATCACGCCGCAACGGGGCGAGCCACAAGCCGCCGCCGAAATCCTTGTGCCAACTGCCCTCGCTTTTTCCATCGCGCCAGACACGGCCGGCATCAGCCAGGCCGAACAGACCGACGTCGGTAGGTACCAGCAGAAAGATTCGCGCCAGGAAAAAACGCAGCTCGGCGCTGCCAAATGCCGAGGCATCGCCGGCAAAACGTTGGAGACGAAAACCGCGCAGGCTGCCGCTGCCACCCAAATAAGCCGCTTCATAAAACGGAAAATTTCCCCATACGCGCTCACCCGCGGCGCGCAAAGCCAGCGTCACATTTTTGCCGCCCAAATAAACCC
>JBOHQZ010000701.1:0-4044 GCA_050732275.1 bacterium | reverse complement strand
GGCTCGGTCAGCTTGCCGTCGGCGTCCACGTCTGGCGTATCGGCAATCTCGGAAAAATCAAGGCGGCCATAACGCGCGGCCACAAACAGGCGCGGCAAAATTTTATAGCGCGCCTCCGCCGAGAAAGCCAGCGCGTCCAGATCGCCGCTGATAAACGGGCTTTGCCAACGACTGAAAACGACCTCGCCGAAAAACACCAAATACCCCCGGCTGTATTCGATATCGAGGCCGCCAACGTGTTGAGCATATTTTTCCGGCTGCAAATCCGCATGCTGGCTTTTGACGAGCTTGTAATTCAAATAATTGCCGCTCGCGGCTGAGACGCCGATTTTGAGGCCAATCGCGGGTTGCACGTGCAGGCGGCCGAAAATCATCGGCCTTTTGCTGACATTCAAATCGGTTGGATTGGAAAGCGCGCCGTTCGCCAGGCCGACGCTGTATCCGAAGCGGTTGAGCTTGCCAAAAAACTGCGCGCCGGAAAGGTAAGTCTGTCTGGCAATCACCTGAGTGCCGTAATCCCTTCCGGCGCCTCTGGTGTTAAGGAGCTCCGCATGATCGCCTGGTACCCTGTCGCTCCCCAACCCGAGGCGATATTCATAGTGCAAGGGATAGCCATATAAAAAATTTTGCGGAGCAAAACGGCGGGGCAAAAAATTGCCGAACGGCGCGACAAATTTTCCGGCCTCCACCTGCAGCCGCTCGCCGAGAATTTTGTAAGTGAGTGAACCACTATATAAACGCACTTCCCAGCCACGCCAGGTTTCCAATTCCAGAAAGACGGAGGCCTCTTCGCTCACACGCACATTCATGAATAAATCGCCCACCAGCTCGAAGCCGGGCAGGCCGTCGTTATGAACGAGCGGGCTTTTGCCGTCACCACCATCGAGGTAATTGACCGTGATAATGCCGCCGATATCGACGTTGGGTTGGCTCCCGGCGCTCGCGGCAAGAAACAAAAAGCAAAAAACAAAAAGCAAACGGCAAGCGCTAAGATTTTTTTTCGTTGCGGTTCCCATTGCGTTGCAAAATTTATTTATTTTTTTGGTGCGCTTTAAGGAAATTCAAAATCCAGTGTCGCATTCTCGCCGGCGCGGATCGTGATGGCCGCGGTTTTTTCCGGCAAGCGCGCAAACCATGCCTTCACTTTATAGGTTCCGGCCGGAACATCGCGAATCCAATAATTGCCCTGCTCGTCGGTCAGCGTAAAATACGGGTTCGCCAGCACCAAAATGAACGCGTTCATTTGCGAGTGCATATCGCAATATACTTTCACCAAGCCGGGCTTGTTGAACGTCACAGCTTTGGTGCGGCCGGTGGGGTATCGGCCCAAATCGAAAATTTTAGTTTTGCTGAACGAAAAAACGTTGTGATAAACCGGATCGCTGTTGGGAAACTCCACCGTCGAGCCAACGAGGATCGGTAGTACGTGGGGCATGAAGGTTAGATCGCGTTGATCGATGACGAAACGGGGGCGCGCCAAAGCTCCCTTGCCGGCGGAACTATCCTGGCTGCTCTGGACCGTTTTTTCTAAGAGCTGGCCGCGGCGAGTGAACGGCGCGTTTTCAATATAAACCACGAAGCTCGGCGGCTCGTAAGACGAAGGCGCCAGCGTCGCCGTTTTCTGATAAACGCCGCTAATATCTTTGCTGATGATGCGGCTGTCGTCCATCACCGGCTGCTTCAGCTCCACCCGGCCGCGCAGATGGCCCGTACGCTCTTGCGCCACCGAGAAATTCAGCGCGCTGCACAGGCTGGCGATGATGACGCCAATTATCAGCGTGCTCGAAGAAGACGTAGCCGGCGCAATCATGCACGCCTGCCGCGCCTGATCACCATTCCAACGTGATAGATTCATGCAAAAATAGAATAAGCAAAACCGCCATAAGATGCAAGAAGATTGTGACAGTTCAGTAATGTCTCAGTCTTTCAAGCCCTCCGGACTCTTTGTCACACGCGATTCTGGCGAATTCACGAAGCGCAGCGTCCGGACGGTTGCCTGCATAGTTACGAATCTTTTTATGTTTGGGAATGATTCGCCGGGCATAAACGTTAATCGAAAGAATTGATTGGCGTGATGCTGCGCCGGCTTATAAACAAGATAAGATATGAAAAAAAACAAATCATCTTTATCTGATTTGGCGTTAAGTCAGCCAAAGACTAAAAAACAAACGACAGCGATTAACTTTCCCCTCATTCTTTGCCTCGTCAGCGGCCTATTAACCTTGTGGCTGTATTTCGTGCTCGCACAGCTTGGCGAGAATGCGATGAGCGCCGTGCAGCCAAGCGGCGTGCTCGCCACGAGCAAACGCCTCATGCTTTTACCCCTAACGCAATTCGATCTGGTCCTGACAAGCTTTCGCCAGCAACTGGTGATTTTTTTTCTTGGCATCACGCTGCAACTTCTGCTTCTCGCGGTGGTTATCCGGAGGTTGGCATGTCGCCGGTCTCAATCCGGGATTTCAGGGCGTACAGATAACCGCCGGCTCGGATGGGTGATCTTCGCTTTCGCCGTTTTATTTCGCCTCGTCACCCTGCCGCAAACGCCGTGGCTCTCGGACGATATCTATCGTTATTTATGGGATGGGAGCGTGCTCGCTAATGGCATCAATCCTTTTCGTTACGCGCCCGAGGCGGCTGAATTGGCGCCTCTGCGTGATGCGGAAATTTTTCCCCATGTCAATCATAAGAAAGTGATAACGGTCTATCCGCCGTTGCTTCAGGCGCTGTTTTGGCTGGCGCACCAGCTCGGGGGCAGCGTTATCGCGATGAAAGCGCTGCTCATCGCTGCCGACCTGGCTTTGGTGCTCTTGCTCTTTTGGGCATTGCCGAAATTGGGAACACCGTCCTGGTGGACGATTCTCTACGCCTGGCACCCGCTGGCGATTATCGAAATTGCCGGCAGCGGCCACGTCGACGGTATCGGCGCGCTGTTCTTGTTTGTCGCAGTCGCGCTTTTAGCGCTGCGCCGGCAGGAAATCACCGCGGTATGCTGTCTGGCCCTGGCCTTTCTTGTCAAATTTCTTTCCGTGCTGTTGGTGCCATTTCTATTCTTGCGCACGCCGGCTGAAAATACAAACTGGCGGCATCTTTTCAGCCAAAAGAGCTTTCGCCTTCTTCTCATTTTTGTCTTTATTATCTTTTTTTCATATTTGCCTTTCGCCGGCGGCAATCTCATTTCCGGGCTGGCGGTATATGCAGCGAAATGGCGTTTCAATGGCTCCATCTTCACACTGTTTTATGAGCCGATTCACGCACTGCTACCGGACAGCTTGGTGATCAAACTGATGGTCCCGGCGCATTGGGAAATTACCAACGAAGTGCTCATCACCCGCCGCGTCGATCTGGCGCTGCTCATCACCAAGATAATCATGGCTGCCATGCTTTCGGGTTTTCTTTTATTATGTTGGAGGAACATAAGACACTCGACGCCCGGCAAGCCCAATTGCTTTTTGCCTTTTGCCGTTTTCTCTTTGCCTCTCTTCTGGCCCGCACTCACCCTCAACTTACTCGGCATATTTTTTCTGCTCTCGCCGACGGTACAGCCGTGGTATCTGTTATGGATTTTGCCGCTGATGTGTCTGGTGCGCCAACCCGGCTGGATCACCTGGAGCGCGACGATATTTCTGGCGTATTGGATTTTAGACGGCTACGCGCGCACCGGCTTGTGGCAGGAGCCGGCTTGGGTGAAATGGATGGAATATGGCGTGGCCGGGTTGGCAGCAGTAGCAGCACGAGCCTGGAAGCGTCAAACAAAACTTTCCGTCGAGCCGCACCGGATTTTGCCGAATCTTAATGAGGCAAATAAATAATTGTTTCATAAATTTTTTGCCCGCAACAAAAACTGCTGCAGGTATTTACTTTATCTTACTGAATAACGCCGCGGGTAGGCCGTCCGGACGTTGAGTTTCATGAGCTCATCGGAATCGTCTATGGCAAAGCCTCCGGACAGTGTTGTTCCACCTAAGAGGCATTATTTCACTGAGGTATAAAAGGTTGACTTTCATTTTCTTATTCCGTAAATTTAAGGCTAATATTCAAGAATCG
>JBOHQZ010000700.1:0-4050 GCA_050732275.1 bacterium | reverse complement strand
TGACGGTCGGCGCCCCACGCAATCAGCTTGCCAATCATCGGATCGTAATAAATCGAAACCTCGTCGCCCTCGCCGACGCCGCTGTCTTCGCGGATGCCGAACCCGCCCGGCCTTTGCATATAAGTCAGCCGTCCAATCGATGGCAAAAAATTATTCTCTGGATCTTCGGCATAGACCCGGCACTCGATGGCGTGGCCGCGGCGCTCGATCTGCTCTTGCCGAAACGGCAGCTTGCTGCCGGCAGCGATTTCCAATTGCAGCCGCACCAGATCGAGTCCCGTTACCATTTCCGTCACCGGATGCTCGACCTGCAAGCGGGTGTTCATTTCGAGAAAATAAAAGTTGCGATTTTTGTCGACGATAAATTCGATGGTGCCGGCATTGGTGTAACCGCAACTGCGCGCCGCTTCCACCGCGGCCTCGCCCATTTGCGCGCGCATTTTTTCATCCAACAGGGAGGAGGGCGATTCCTCGATCACCTTCTGATGCCGGCGCTGGATCGAGCATTCGCGCTCGCCGAGATGCACAACATTACTGTGGCGGTCTGCCAAAATTTGAAACTCGATGTGGCGCGGATTCTCGACGTATTTTTCAATATAAACCCGGCCGTCGCCAAAGGCGGAACGCGCTTCCGACGAAGCGGTTTTAAAAAGCGCCGGCAAATCCTCAACACGAGTTGCGAGCCGCATGCCCTTGCCGCCGCCGCCGGCAGAAGCTTTGATCAAAACCGGAAAGCCGATGCGCTCCGCAATCGCTATCGCCTCATCTGGATCGTCCACCGCGTCTTTGCTGCCCGGCACGGTCGGTACGCCGGCGCTTTGCATGAGCTGGCGCGCCGCAGTTTTATCGCCCATTTTTCGCATGGCTTCGCCGCTCGGGCCGATGAACACTAAACCCGCGGCGGCAACGGCGTCGGCGAACCCGGCGTTTTCGGAGAGAAATCCGTAGCCGGGATGAATGGCCTCGGCGCCGCTGCGTTTGGCGGTTGCGATGATGCGCTCTTGCACCAAATAAGATTCACGCGCCGGCGGCGGACCGATTTCGTAAGCCTCGTCGGCCATGCGCACGTGCAGCGCCAGACGATCTGCCTGCGAATAAACCGCGACGGTGTCAATGCCCATCTCGCGGCAAGTGCGGATGACGCGCACGGCGATCTCGCCGCGATTGGCGATCAGGATTTTTTTGAACATGTTCGTAGTGGCGCCTTTAGGCGCTTCATTGCGAATGAAAAATAAGTAGTAATCTTCAATCACCAACTTCCAGCCCCTGAAGAGGCTACTACAAGCTATTCCTCAAAGCTGTCGATCGCCTCCGCCTCATTGTCGTAAGCTTCGATAACGTTGTCGAGCTTGGCAATTTTGATGAGGCTCAACACCCGCGACTTGAGGTTGACCAGCCTGATTTTGCCGTTTGCCGGCCGCGCCTGGCGGATGCCGAAGAGAATCGCGCCGAGTCCCGAGCTGTCGGCATAGTCGACTTTGGCGAGATCGATTAGGATATTTTTTTCGCCCTGCTCGAGCATGACTAAAAGATGCGCCTTCAAGTCTGCGGCCAACGTGTTGTCGAGCCGGCTGTCCTGCAAGCGCAGAATAGTGACGTTGTTTTTGGTGGTGGTTTTAAAGTTCATGGTTTTGACTCCGATATTTTTGCGACAACTTATTGACGCTTCTTGCGAATTCGTTTGGTTTTGGCTTGGCGTGGCTTGCGAGCTGCTTTGTTATCAGGTTGATCGGGTGGCATTGTCGATGTGGAAGTCGGGATAAATTTCGTTAAAATCATCGCTCGCAGCCGGTGCGCTTCGGTAAAATCTTTTTCAACTTCCTCAAGGGAGATACCGGCATCAAGCTCGGATGGGTATCTGTCCACCATGTAGTAATTTTCAACTCGTTGACAAAGATCGACAAAAAGATCTAGTTCGGTTTTGTGTTTGATCGCTTCTTCGAGCAATTTTGACAAATCATGTGTTTTGTCCAATTCCCAACCGCTGGCCAAAAGAAAGGCTTTGAGGTATTTTTCCAATGCCTGCTGCAAACGAAAACCGGCATCTTCCTGGTCGCCCTCGACAAGCCGTTTTTCAACCCGTTGCCAATCGCGATCAGCAACACGCAGCCAATCTTTAGGATAAAGCGAATCTTTTCTTTTTACAGCCATGCTCAAATCTCCCGACCAACGATCCGGTCTATGATGATAGAGATGAATCCCTTGTTCAATAATTTGTTGAATAAATTGGTCACCCCGGCTAAGGCGTTTCCGGACTTCATCAGGGTTCAAAACAAGCGGCGAAACCGGAGCTTTGCTCCGCAAGCTTTGCACGATCCGCTTTACTGCTGCACAGCGCGCGACAAAGCTCTCATTTGTTTGTTTTACCAAAAAGAGGTCAATGTCGCTACCCGGCCGGGCTTTTCCTGTGGTTTGCGAGCCGTACAAGATAATCTGCTCCGGATGATACTCAGCAACAATGCGCGCCGTCATATTTTCAATCAATGGCCGCAGTGGATTGCGGACGAAAGCGGCCAGACGCTCATTTGCTGTTTCGTTTTTTTTGATTACCGTTTCCATAATTGCCAAAGTTATCCAGACCGGCGGTCCGGGTTACGTTTCACGCCTTACGCTTTACAACGGAATATTCCCGTGCTTTTTTTTCGGATTGCTGTCCACTTTGTTTTCCAACATCCGCAGCGCGGCGATTAACCTGGGCCGCGTCTCGGCCGGCTCGATGACGTCATCGATATAGCCGCGCTCGGCGGCGATGTACGGATTGGCAAATTTTTCGCGAAACTCCTGCACTTTGGCCGCGGTCGCAGCTTTGGGGTCGGGCGCGCGCTCGAGGTCTTTTTTGAAGATGATCTCCACCGCGCCTTGCGGGCCCATCACTGCGATCTCCGCACTCGGCCAGGCGTAATTAAGGTCGCCGCGAATATGCTTCGAGCTCATCACGTCGTAAGCACCGCCGTAGGCCTTGCGCGTGATGAGCGTGACTTTCGGAACCGTCGCTTCGCAAAATGCATATAGCAGCTTCGCGCCGTGTTTGATAATGCCGCGCCACTCTTGCTCCGTGCCCGGCAGAAAACCCGGCACATCGACGAACGTGACGAGCGGAAGGTTGAACGCATCGCAGAAGCGGACGAAGCGGGCGCCTTTGAGCGAGGAGTCGATGTCGAGCACGCCGGCAAGACTGGCTGGTTGATTCGCCACGATGCCGACAGGCTTGCCACCGAGCCGTGCAAAACCCACCACGATATTCGTCGCATAATGCTCGTGGACTTCCATAAAGTCGCCGTCATCCACGACTTTGAGAATCACGTCTTTAATGTCATAAGGCTTGTTGGGATTTTCCGGCACCAGGGTATTGAGCGACTCATCTTGGCGGTTGACATCGTCGGTGCAAGCGCGCAACGGCGGATCTTCGCAGTTGTTCAGCGGTAAAAAGTTCATGAGCCGGCGGATGTTTTTCAAGCAAGCGACTTCATCCGCTTCAAGAAAGTGCGCCACGCCGCTTTTCGTCGCGTGCGTCTCGGCGCCGCCGAGTTCTTCAAAAGTTACATCTTCGTGCGTCACGGTTTTCACCACGTTCGGCCCGGTGACGAACATGTAGCTGGTGTGCTGGACCATAAAAATAAAATCGGTGATCGCCGGCGAATAAACCGCGCCGCCGGCGCACGGGCCGAGCACAGCCGAGATTTGCGGCACGACACCGCTAGCGAGCGTATTGCGCAGAAAGATGTCCGCATACGCGCCAAGACTCAAGACGCCTTCCTGAATTCGTGCGCCGCCGGAGTCATTCAGCCCGATCACCGGCGCGCCGTTTTTCATCGCCATATCCATGATCTTGCAAATCTTCGCGCCATACGCTTCCGAGAGCGAGCCGCCGAGCACGGTGAAATCCTGCGAAAAAACATAAACCAGCCGGCCCTCGATGCGGCCATAGCCGGTGATCACGCCGTCGCCGAGAAATTTCTGCTTCTCCAACCCGAAGTCACGGCTGCGATGCTGCACCAGCATGTCCAGCTCTTGAAAACTGCCTTCATCCAATAGCAGATCGATCCGCTC
>JBOHQZ010000699.1:0-4056 GCA_050732275.1 bacterium | reverse complement strand
TTTTTCACCGGCAGCGCGGCGGAAATCACGCCGATTCGCTCCATCGACCGGATCACGATCGGCAACGGCGCTTGCGGGCCGCTCACCGGGCGTATACAAGATCGGTTCTTCGCCATTGTCGAAGGCGGGGCCGAGGACGTTTATGGTTGGCTGACGCCGGTGCATTAAATTTGTTTGCAAAATTCATTTTTTTGTCTTATGTAGTTAATGGGCCGTACTTGAAAGGTAGCATGACCTCAGTGCGGCCTTGACTCCAAAGAGGAGTTCGTAATACACAAAATAATTTTGTGACAAAATAATTCGATGATTATTTTGCCATAATCATTTCGTCATTAATAGTTTTTGAACTCTGATGTCACAAGGCAGCGGACGCCGCCATGCGCGCGAATTGGCTCTGCAAGCGTGCTATGCGCACGAGCTTTCCGGCAATTCGCCGGAGCAAATTGTGAGCGACGTGATTCTCGGCAAAGACGAACCGGGAGCGGTTGTGGAATTTGCCGTGGAGCTGTTTCGCCAATCGGTTGCGGATATTTCCGATTATGACACGATGATCCGGCGCAAAGCCGTCAATTGGGAATTCAATCGCATCGCGATTTTGGACAAGCTCATCTTGCGCCTGGCACTGTGCGAGTTTTTGCACTTCCCCGATATCCCGCCAAAGGTCACCATCGACGAAGCCATCGAGATCGCCAAGAAATACAGCACTGAGAAAAGCGGCCGTTTCGTCAACGGCATCCTCGACGCCGTGCTCATCGATTTGCGCAAGGAAGGCAGATTGCATAAAAAAGGGCGTGGGCTGAGCGAGGGAACCCATGAGGACGAGTGAGTCTATCGCCATCTTGATTTTGTGGAATTTTTTCTTTATTTTGATGTGGAACTAAATTTTTGGTTAAAAGTATGAAAGTTTTCATCAGTCATTCCCACAACGACGAACCGCTGGCCAGAAAAATTGCAGCTACTTTGCAGCAAGCCGGTTTGGAAGTCTGGGACGACGAAACCGAAATTTTTCCCGGAGACAATTGGGCGGAAAAAGTCGCGCAGGGTCTTCGCGAAGCTGAGGCGATGGTCGTTCTTCTTACTCCCGACGCTCTAAAGTCCAATTGGGTGCAGCGTGACATCGATTACGCCCTAAGTGAAAAACGCTTTCGCCATCGCTTAATCACCGTGCTCGCCGGCCCTCCGGAAAAACTGCCGGAGGAGCAGATTCCCGGAATTTTGCAGCGGCTGAAGGTCGTCAAATTGGCTGGCAACGGTAAAGATGAAGATGTCAAGCAGATTGCAGAAGCACTGCTGCAAGCTGCCTAGAACGATTTTCGCTATACGGATAATATGTTGCCATTAGAAGTTTTCATTTCGCATTCGGATCGCGATAGGCAATTTACCTCTGATGTCGTTGAGGCGCTTCGCAGACATGGGGTTCCGGTATGGTATAGCTGGACGAATCTGGTTGGTGCTCAGCAATGGCATGACGAAATCGGGGCAGCGTTGCGGCGATGTGACTGGTTCGCTATCGTTCTTTCTCCGAATGCAGTAAACTCGATCTGGGTAAAGAAAGAACTACTGTTTGCATTAAAGCAGCCCCGTTTGGTCGAGAGAATAATTCCTGTGCTTTACCAGCCGTGTGACTTCGATGAGTTTTCTTGGACACTCTCGAGCTATCAAATGGTAGACTTTACCGGGTCATTTGAAGATGGCTGCCGCGATCTGCTGCGGGTCTGGGGAATGGGTTACAAACCGATTTCGCCAAATCCATGAGCGCGAGAAGAGCATACGAAGAAATTGTCGATTTTATTGCGGCCGGCACAACGCCACATCGTATCATCGCGTACCAACCTTCCGAAGCCGCCAAAGCGCGTGTGGCTGATCTCATTCACCGGGAGAAAACCTCGGGCTTGGCATCAGAAGAAAAAAGCGAATTGGATTATTGCTTGCAATTGGAGCACATCATGAGGTTGGCAAAAGTACGCGCACGCCAATTTTGTCGTCCATTGAAATTAAGAAAGCCATAAAGCTGAATTTTTAAATCGCCCAGAGCAGGCGAGGAATATTCAATACCACAAGGATTAGTGAGTTTTCTTTCATGAGTCTATTAACCAAAATTTTCGGCAGCAAGCACGACCGCGATATCAAGCGCATTAGCCCGATCGTGGCGCAAATCAACGAGATTTATGAAACGCTGCACGATCTTCCCGATGGCGAGCTGCGCGGGAAAACGAATCAATTCAAGGCGCAAATCGCCGAAGCGACGGCGGAGGTGCGCGCCGAGCTTTTCAAGCTAAATTCATTTTTGCGCGGCGAAACCGAAGGCCTCAGCGGCAATGGCGTGGATGGCCGCGAGACGGAACCCGAGCCGCAGCTCACGACCGAAGAGCTGCGCGAGAAAGTTACCGAGCTTGAGAACGAAGAACGGCAAATCATAAAAGAAACGCTCGACGCCATATTGCCCGAAGCTTACGCCGTCGTCAAGGAAGCTTGCCGCCGGTTGTGCGGCCAAACTTGGAATGTGGTCGGGCAGCCGATCAAATGGGACATGGTGCCCTTTGATGTGCAGTTGTTGGGCGGCTCGGTTTTGCACGAAGGCAAGATTTCCGAAATGGCCACCGGCGAGGGCAAAACACTCGTCGCCACGTTGCCGCTTTATTTGAATGCGCTGGCCGGCAAAGGCGTGCATCTCGTTACCGTGAATGATTATCTCGCGCGCCGCGACTGCGAATGGATGGGAAAGATTTTTGAGTTTCTGGGATTGCGGCCGGCTTTCATCACTAACGATATGATCCCGGCGCAGCGCCGCGACGCCTACAATGCTGACATCACTTACGGCACCAATAACGAGTTCGGCTTCGATTATTTGCGCGACAACATGGCAGTGCGGCCGGAAGATCAGGTGCAGCGCGGCCATTATTTTGCGATCGTCGACGAAGTGGATTCGGTGCTGGTCGACGAGGCGCGCACGCCGCTCATCATTTCCGGGCCGGTGGAACAGAGCGTCGATCAATACGACGCCATGAAGCCGCGCGTCGAGCGCCTGGTCAACACGCAGACCCAACTTGTCAACCGCTTGATGTCCGAAGCCGAAAAATCTTTGCAGGAAGGCAAGGAATACGAGGCCGGCATCAAGCTTTTGCAAGTGCGGCGTGGCGCCCCCCAAAATAAGCGCTTTATGAAAATGCTGCAAGAAGCCGGCACCCAAAAGCTCATCCATCGCGTGGAGAGCGACTATTTGCGGGACAAGCGCATGCACGAGCTTGACGAAGAGCTTTACTTCGCCATCGACGAAAAGGCGCACACGATCGATACCACGGAAAAGGGGCGCGAATTTCTCTCGCCCAACGAGCCAGAAATGTTCGTGCTGCCCGATCTCGGCGAAAGAATGAATGTGATCAATTCGGACAACGCAATCATCGTCGAGGAAAAAGAGCGACGTAAAGCGGAATTTATGAAAGAGTATTCCGAAAAAAGCGATCGCGTCCATAGCATCTCGCAGCTCTTGCGCGCGTATTCGTTGTATGAAAAAGATGTTGAGTACGTCGTCAGCGACGGCAAAGTCCTTATCGTCGATGAGTTCACCGGCCGCTTGATGCCGGGCCGGCGCTATTCCGACGGCCTGCACCAGGCGCTCGAGGCCAAAGAAGGCGTGCGCGTCGAAGGCGAAACGCAAACACTTGCCACCATCACGCTGCAGAATTACTTCCGCATGTACAAAAAGCTGGCGGGCATGACCGGCACTGCGGAAACCGAGGCCGGCGAGTTTTGGGAAATTTACAAGCTCGACGTGACGGTCATTCCCACCAACGAGTCGGTGCGGCGCATCGATTACGAAGACCAGATTTATCGCACGCGCCGGGAAAAGTACAACGCGGTGATCGACGAAATTGCGGCGATGCACGAGAAAAAACGCCCGGTGCTCGTCGGCACGGTCAGCGTCGAAGTTTCCGAAACGCTGAGCCGCATGCTGAAGCGCAAGGGCATTCCGCACAAGGTATTGAACGCCAAATATCATCAGCAGGAAGCGGAAATCGTCTCCATGGCCGGCCAACCTGGCGCGGTGACGATCGC
>JBOHQZ010000698.1:0-4061 GCA_050732275.1 bacterium | reverse complement strand
TCGTCGGTTTGGCGCGTGCGACGAATGACATCGCGCATCGCGCGCGCAACAAACAGCTCAAACCGGATGAGGTGCAGAACGGCACCTTCTCGATTACCAACATGGGCAGCTTCGGCAATCTCTTCGGCATTCCGGTGATCAACCAGCCGCAAGTGGCGATTTTGGGCATCGGCGCGATTACCAAACGTCCGGTGGTGATCAACGACGCTATTGCAATTCGCGATATTGTATATTTGTCGCTCTCGTATGATCATCGCATCATCGACGGCGCCTACGGCGGGCAGTTCTTGGAGCGGGTGGTGTATTACTTGGAAAATTTTAAGCCGGAAGAGCGATAAATTTAAAGCGTAAAACGTAATGCATAAATCTCATTGTTTCCTTTTTACGTTTCACGCATTACGTTTTAATCCTTATTTATGAACATAACCTTACCAATTATCGAAACAGGGCAGGAGGTAGGTCGCCAAATCCCTCGCCGTCCGGAGTGGCTCAAAGTCAAAATTCCTGGTGGCCCGGGATATACCGAGACTAAGCAGCTTGTGGATCGGCATCGCCTGCACACGGTTTGCGAAGAGGCGCGTTGTCCGAACATTGCGGAATGCTGGTCGCGGCGGAGTGCGACGTTCATGATTCTCGGCGACGTTTGCACGCGGAGCTGCGGCTTCTGCGCCGTGAAAACCGGGCGGCCGCTTTATTTGGATTGGGATGAGCCGCGTCGCGTGGCCGAAGCGGTGGCGCAACTGAATTTGCGCCATTGCGTGATTACGTCGGTGAATCGCGACGAGCTGCCGGATGGCGGCTCACAGATTTTTGCGATGACGATTCGCCAGATTCGCCAGCGCTTGCCAAATTGCACCATCGAGGTGCTGATTCCGGATTTCAAAGGGAACGAGCAGGCGCTACTGACCGTGCTCGCCGCCAAGCCGGAAATTCTCAATCACAATATAGAAACCATTCCACGACTTTATCGCCGCGTGCGGCCGCAGGCGAATTACCGGCAATCACTCGAAGTTCTGGCACGCGCGAAAAAGCACGGCGCGGTGACCAAATCAGGTTTTATGATGGGGCTTGGGGAGGCCATTGATGAAGCGAAAATGCTGTTACGCGATCTGCACGCTTCGCATGTTGACATCGCGACGATCGGCCAATATCTCCAACCGACACACGAACATTTGCCGGTCGAGCGTTTCGTGCCACCGCAAGAATTTGACGAGCTGAAAGCTTATGGCATGTCGCTTGGGTTCCGCCACGTCGAGTCAGGGCCGTTGGTTCGCAGCTCGTATCATGCGGATGAGCAGGCGAAGGTGCAGACGATGAATTAGCAGAAAAATTTTATTCTCGATGTTAAAGAAAGAAAATTAGGGGTAAGTCGTTTGGCTTGCTTTTCTCGTTAATGTTTGTTATTTTGTTCTCTATGCCAAGCAAAACGAGGGTTACGATGCCAAAAACGAAAGTAAGCGCCGATCAAAACGTCAAGATTCCAAAATCCATTTTGAGCAAATATCGCCTAAAGGAAGGCGATATCTTCACGATTCGAATTGTGAGCGGCAGTATTATTCTCACGCCGGAGAAATTGAAAAATGGCAAAAAGTTGCAAAAGAAACGCAACGGCTATTCCAACAGAAACCACTCCAGGCGGGAACAATTACTGCTCGAATCGGCAAAAAAGAAAATTGCGGCAATCAATCGAAACCTGCGGACAGCCAGGGGCTTGACCGAGGCGGAAACGAAAGCGGCGGCGCAAGTCGGATTGATTGATCCAGATCAACGCTGGTGGTGGACGGAAGAATGGCAAAAAGGTGAGCGTAAAGCACAACGGGATATTGAGACCGGTCGAGTGAGCAAAGTTTACGATGATGTCGGCGAAGCTCTGCGTGCTCTCAAAGGCGGTGTATGAAACTGAAGCTCCAATGGTCAGAGCAATTCAAGAAAGAATATCGTGCTCTTCCGCAACGCATCCAAAAGCAAGCAAATCGCAAGCTGAAATTACTTTGTGAGAACCTATGGCATCCGTCTTTGCGATTCAAGAAGATGAAAGGCAGATCGGATGAATTGTGCGAAGCCAGTGTGACGATGAATTATCGAATCACGTTTTATGTACAAGGTGAAGTCTGCCTCCTGAAACATATCGGTACACATGATATTCTCAACCGCCAATAGCTCTTGATGGGTAAACATCTTTTACGCCATTCTTCTTAACAGGGGAAAACACCCACCTAACTCAAGCTTTCTAACCTCCGGTTTTCTGCATATTTGCCATAAAAAAGTGTTGACTTTGTAGCTGCTGTCTATTAAATTATCAAATTATGGGTGCAGAAGGAAATTAACGCTTGGCTCTATGCCCTCGGCCCTCTGCGCACGGGCGGTTAGCTCAGCCTGGTTAGAGCGCTTGCTTGACATGCAAGAGGTCACAGGTTCAACTCCTGTACCGCCCACTGTTTCAGGTGGCAGCGGCAGTTGACAGTAGCACTTGTTGTATCCTGCTTCTGCCAGTGCCACTGCTACTCGTTCAAAAAGGAGATCAACCGTAAAGATGCAGTTTTGATGAGTGAATTGATACGAATCGAATTCCCTGACGGCAAGAGCAAGGAATATCCCAAAGGGATTCGTCCCAATGATATATTGAAAGAACTGGGGCGCTCGTTAGCGGAGAAAACTCTCGCGGCCAAGTTTAATGACAAAGTCGTGGATTTGGATCGCCCGTTGCAAAGCGATGGGCGCATTCGCTTCGTGATTTGGGACGATCCGGAGGGGAAGGAGATCTATTGGCATTCGACTTCCCACATCATGGCGCACGCCATCAAGGAGCTTTATCCCGAAGCGCAGTTTGGGGTCGGCCCGCCGATTGAAGACGGTTTTTATTACGACATCGATGTGAACACCTCGATTACCGCCGAAGAGCTGGCGAAGATCGAGGCGAAGATGAAAGACGTCATCGCCGCGGATCAGCCGTTTCGTCGCGAAGAGATGAGCAAGGACGAGGCGGTCCGGCTTTTCGAGCAACGCAGTGATAAATACAAGCTCGAGCTCTTGCGCGATCTCGAAGACAACCGCCCCAGCGTGTATCACGAAGGGAGTTTCGTCGATCTCTGCCGCGGGCCGCATTTGCCCTCGACCGGCCGCGTGAAACATGTCAAGCTGCTCAGCGTGGCGGGTGCGTACTGGCGCGGCAGTGAGAAGAATAAAATGCTCCAGCGGATTTACGGCATTTCGTTTCCGAAAAAGGAAATGCTGGATGAGCACCTGCGGCTTTTGGAGGAGGCCAAGCGCCGCGATCATCGCCGGCTCGGGCAAGAACTCGATCTATTTTTAATCACCCCAAAAGTCGGCGGCGGCTTGCCGTTGTGGATGCCAAAAGGGACCATCGTTCGCGAGACGCTGGAAAAATTTCTCCGCGAGGAGCAGCGCAAGCGCGGCTATTTGCCGGTGGTCACGCCGCACATTGGTAATTTGAATTTGTACAAAACCAGCGGGCATTATCCATATTATAAAGACAGCCAGTTCACGCCGGTCACAGTTGAAGATGAAGAGTACCTGCTCAAGCCGATGAACTGCCCGCATCATTTTCAGATTTATGCGGCCAGGCCGCGCAGTTATCGCGATTTGCCGATTCGCTTGGCGGAGTTCGGCACCGTTTATCGTTACGAGCAATCCGGCGAGCTGAACGGGTTGACGCGCGTACGCGGCTTCACTGTTGACGATTCGCACATGTTCGTGCGGCAGGATCAATTGAAAGAAGAATTGTGCGGCGTCATCGACCTGATTCAGTTGGTGTTTCGCACGCTCGGCTTCGGCGATTTCACCACCAGGCTGTCGTTCCGCGACGATAATAAAGACAAATACGGCGGCAGCGAGGAGCTTTGGGAGCAGGCGCAGAAAGATATCAAAGAAGCGGCAGACGAGTGCAAGCTGCAATACGTCGTGGCGCCGGGCGAAGCGGCTTTTTACGGTCCGAAAATCGATTTCATCATTCGCGACGTGTTGGGCCGCTCGTGGCAGCTTGGCACGGTGCAAGTCGATTACGTCATGCCGGAGCGCTTTGAGCTGGAATACACCGGTAG
>JBOHQZ010000697.1:0-4063 GCA_050732275.1 bacterium | reverse complement strand
AGACGCCGGAGGGCAAGTATAAAATTGCGCTAACTGTCAAAGCCCAAAAACTGCGCGCGGACACGCTCGGCGTTGAGACAGAGATCCCCATCGCCGATTGGATCGACATCGGCGTGCTGGGCAAAGACGGGAAGGAGTTGTATTTGCAGAAGCACAAAATCAACCAGCCGGAGATGGCTTTTGAAATTATCGTTGACGAGCTGCCGGTCGAGGCGGGCATCGATCCTTATGTGAAAATGATCGACCGCAATCCTGATGACAATGTGAAGAAGATGAAGTAAAATCTTTAGCGTTTTTCTAATGGGTGAACATGTCATTCCGAGTGCTATACCATCGCAGTGGCTTTTTCAGAAAGAAACGTCATCGCAAGGAGCGCTTTTGGCGACGAAGCGATCCGTTAATTTAAAAGATTGCTTCGCTGGAAAGCGTTCGCCCTGACCGTTTCTTAGCAGGAGCGAAGCGACAAGGAATCTTTATAGCAAAAGATTTCCTTGGCCTGCGGCTGGGCAGGCTCGCTGCGCTCGAAATGACAACCTCTTCATTCAAGTAGAAAGCGCTGTAAGTTAGCAGAATCTCGAACTGCAAGCCTGGCTTTACGACTAATATTAATTCAGGAGATCAAACATGATGCGACGTATTTTTTCCCTGATGCTTCTTCTTTTTCCCGCTTTGGCGTGGGGACAGGAGATGGTCAAAATAAACGTTCTCGGCCTTTACGATCGCATTCCGGCGCCGCCGGCGGATGTTCGCGCCGCATACGCGCGCCACGAGTGCAAAGAAGAGAACACGGTATTGCGCTGCAATGTCGACAAATTCTACCAGCCCATCTTGAACGAATATAGCGCGCTGGCGGAACAGCTTAAAAAACTGAATATGCTTTTGAATACACCGGCTCCAAGCTCCGTGCAAAAGATGGATTCCGAAGAGATTCGCAAAAAGATGGCGTCCATGAGCATGGAGGAAAAGGTGCAATTCGCAATGGCCATGACGCAGCAAATGGGCCTTGGCCCCAAAGCCTTGACGCCGGAATCGGAGGAAGTGATCGCCGCGCAGGAAGAGTGCAGCAAAATAAGCCGGCAGTTCGATTTCGCCAAGCGGGCGCAACTCATGCAAGAACGCGGACGCCAGCATGGAGAGATCGAAGAATGGAATGCCGCGGAGTCGAGAAAAATACCGCTGGTAGGTGATAGCGAAGCCGGAAAGTTCCCGGAGCCGAAAGCAACTTATGCGCTCGCCGTGAGCGTGGTGGACAAGCACCTCGCGGTTGAGAACGCGTATTTGCAAGCTTTGCAGAAACTCTGGCCGGAAGAGCTCGAAGAGCGGAGAACGCTCTACACACCGTTTCAGCAAAAACTGGCCGCCGCCAATTATGGCGAAGAGGCCGCGAACGTGGAGACCAAACGGGTTTTCGCCGCCGGCCAATCCATGATGCTCTGGTCTAGCGATGCGCTCATCAAGCTTTCGCGCTCGGCGACGGAAGAAGCCGCACGCTGGTGGCTGCAAAAGCTGGATTTGGAAAAGAAGAAGCTGTGGTAACTATTCAGCGATTAACCCCGAGTGTCGGGATTAGTATTGCAGTAACATTCTACACCAGCTTTTCAGACAAGCTGAAAACTGGAGCCTTGCAGGCAGCTATAGACACATAAAGTTTTCTCAACGGCTAGAAACAACACAACGGATAAAAAGCCTTAGGCAAAATAATTTAGCGAAAAAATCATTTATTTTTAAAATCGTTTTACTAAATAAAACCGGCGCCAAAAGAAGTTGCTACAAACATCCGTTGCGTTGTTTCTATCCGATGGGTTCATCTATCAGTTGGGGCATAAAAATTTTAGAATTTTTTTCTAACTTTTGCTGGCAATGGCCTACCGGTGATACGCCCACCAATTCATCCTCGAAAAATCCCATACACCAAATCGGCATCCTATTGCGGCGGGCAACTCCATACCTTCGTCCATTTGGACTATGCCGCGGATTTAAAATGGCACACCGCGCTTGTGGCTAAGCGCCAAAATCGTCCTTCGGTTCTATTTCTTATGCAGCTTGGCGAGGCTATATTGGTCTCAGCAACAATTCACTCTTTCTCGCTCTCATTTTCAGCAGGAAAGAAAGGCGAGTGCGAGAATGTATGCACTACAAACATTATAATTAAGGAGAGACCAAAATGAAAACGTTCGTGATGAAAAAAGCCGTGTTGCTCGCGAGCCTCATCATGATGACCCCCCTGTTGGCCTCAGCGCAAAGCCGCTTTTCGGTGGCGCCCGCGTTGGGCTTTTACAAGGCAGAGCTCGACAAGCTTGTTGATTTTTTAGGTGAGATTGAAAAGCTCGGGGTGGAGGTGCAGAAGCCCAATGGCGGTTTGCAGTTTGGCGGAAGATTGAATTACGAGAAATCTCCACAGTTGACTTTGCGTGCCGAAGCTTATTATTGGCAAGACCAAGGCAACGGTAATCTTCGGGATGTAGACGGAACTTTGAGTTTTGCCAACAAAGTTCGCCTGGTGCCCATCATGCTGGGCGCGCAGTATAACTTCGGACAACCGGAAGCAAAAATTCGCTTTTATGCCGGCGCCAGTGGCGGCGTCATGCTGGTGAAGACCCAATCGCAGATTGCGCTCAATCTCGCCGACCCGAATGAAGAATCGATTGAAGAGCTAACGGAATCGTCCGGAAGTGATTTTATCGGCAAGCCGTTTGTCGGGCTGGAATTAGGCACGAGCCGCAAGCTCGCTTTCTTTACGGAGGTGGGTTACGTCTTCGGAAAATTCACCAGCGAAGAGGCCGATCTAGAAACTGGAGAACCGACTTCGTTAGATATTTCCATTAACGGCCTGCACCTCATAGGCGGGATGAAGATCGCGTTCTAATCGTGGATGAAACGCCGGGCTTGCACAGCGAGTTTTTCAAGTGCGCTGATACGCGGAGTGCAAGTCCGATTTCATTTGGCAAGGGAGTGCGGACTTTCCTGTCCGCGATACATATATGGGCTAGAAAGCCCCAAAAAAATTCAAAGAGGCGGTTATGCAAGTTGTCAAAAGAATCCCGCAACGCGCGCTGATAGCCACGTTGCTTTCCACTGTCTTTATCGGCCTGATATGGTTGCCTTCGACGCCAAACTCAGTTCCTGCGAATTTGAGCGCTTCATTCAATCAGGCCGTTGCCATGCGCAACGTGCCAATTCGCAACAAGCTCAAAGGCGCGGAGCGGAAGGCCGCGAGCGCAGAATGGTTTATGTCGCAGCGCATGTATGGGCTTGGTTATATTCCACAGGATGCTGAAATCCGCGCCGTGGAAGATATGCGCCATCGCATGATTCCCGAGTTGGCGGCAAAAGGCCTCGGCTTGCAAAAATCCGCAGCCGGGCAACTGAATTGGGAATTTCACGGACCGGGAAATATGGGCGGACGATTGCGCGGCTTGGTGGTGCATCCGAACAATTCCGATATTCTGTACGCCGGCTCGGTTTTCGGCGGCGTATGGAAATCGGTTGATAGCGGCGCGTCGTGGTTTCCGACGATGAATGACTTGATTACGTTGAACATCTCAGCGTTGGTGATGAAGCCGGGTGATCCGAATACGCTTTACGCCGGCACCGGTGAAGGTGTTTTCGGCTATAATGCATTGCCGGGCCGCGGCCTGCTAAAGACAAGCGATGGCGGACAAACCTGGACACGCTTGCACGTGAGCCATGGCCTCAACTCGCCCTTCATTACGGAGCTGGCGGTTTCACCGGC
The DNA here is from genome assembly GCA_050732275.1 of bacterium. Taxonomy (GTDB): domain Bacteria; phylum Zhuqueibacterota; class Zhuqueibacteria; order Zhuqueibacterales; family Zhuqueibacteraceae; genus Zhuqueibacter. The sequence continues at coordinate 330 of JBOHQZ010000697.1, read as the reverse complement.
CGATCCGAACGTGGTGTATGCCGCCGGACGCGAAGCGGTTCCACAACTTTTCCGCCGTGCCGAGACCGTTCCCGATCCCGGCGTTAGCGCCATCTTCAAATCAACAGACAGCGGTCAAACCTGGCAAGACATGACCAGTGGAAAAGGGATTGAGCACGATCCCCTGAGCAAATTCGACGATTTTGCCATGGACGTGGTGGTCAGTCCAACCAACGCCAACGTGGTCTATGCAACGTTCGGACTGCGTTATACGAGCGGTGGAATTTGGAAATCGGCCGACGGTGGGCAGACGTGGTCGCGCCTGACCAATGGCCTGCCGAATCCGAGTTT
>JBOHQZ010000696.1:0-4064 GCA_050732275.1 bacterium | reverse complement strand
AAAGGCGAAGTCGAGGCGTATGTAGAAAAATCTAAACGCATGAGCGAAATCGAGCGGATGTCGACGGAGAAAGAAAAGACCGGTGTGTTCATCGGCGCCTACGCCACACATCCGGTGAGCGGCGAGCAAATGCCGATTTGGGTTGCGGACTACGTGCTGATGGGTTATGGAACCGGCGCGGTGATGGGTGTGCCAGGCCACGACACGCGCGACGGTGCATTTGCGAAAAAATATAATCTCCCGATCATCGAAGTGATCAGCCCCGACGGGAAAGAGTATGGCGTTGATGAGTGTTTTGTTGATTACGGTATCATGGTCAATTCCGGCGCGTATTCCGGCCTCACCTCCGAAGAAGGCATTCGCCGTTTGTGTGCTGATCTCGAAGCCAAAGGCTTGGGCAAAAAGCAAATCACCTACAAAATTCGCGACTGGCTCATTTCCCGACAGCGCTATTGGGGCGCGCCGATTCCAATTGTGCATTGTGAAAAAGACGGCGCTGTAGCCGTGCCGGAAGAGCAATTGCCGGTGCTGCTGCCCGATCTACAAGATTTTGAGCCGACCGGTGACGGGCGCTCGCCGTTGGCCAAAGTTGCGTCTTGGGTCAACACCACCTGCCCGAAATGCGGCGGCCCGGCGAAACGAGAGACCGACACGATGGACGGCTTCGCCTGCTCGTCGTGGTATTTTCTGCGTTTCACCGATCCGCGCAATGAAAAAGCGCCGTTCGATGCGGAAAAGATGAATTATTGGATGCCGGTGGATTTGTATGTCGGTGGCGCCGAACATGCCGTCTTGCATTTGCTTTACTTGCGCTTCTGGACGAAAGTGATGCACGACGCCGGGTTGGTGCCGTTCGTCGAACTGATCCCGAAATTGCGCAATCAAGGCATGTTGCTCTCTTACGACGGCCAGAAGATGTCCAAATCGCTCGGCAACGTGATCACACCGGATGAGGTTGTGGAAGAGCACGGCGTCGATGCCGCGCGCGCGTACATTCTTTTTCTCGGTCCATTCGAAGGTGAATCCCAATGGAAAGAGAAGGACGTTAAAAATGATACGGGCATCAAAGGCGTGTCCCGCTTCCTCACGCGTTTCTGGAATTTGGCAACGGAGACTGTTTCGGCCAATCAAGCGCAGGTTCGTGAGAAAAAAGGCATCGACGAAAGAACTTTCCGGCGCTGGATGCACAAGACGATCAAACGCGTTTCGTATGATATTGAGAACTTCAAATTCAATACCGCCGTCGCCGCGTTAATGGAATATCTCAACTTTCTCTACGAATGCCGCAGTGAAAATGGCGCTATTGCCGTGTCGATGGATTTGTGGAGAAAGGGGATTGAGATGTTTGCGCGCCTCGTCTCCCCCATCGCGCCGTTCATTGCCGAAGAAATCTGGCAGGAAGTTTTGGGGAATAAAGGCAAATCCGTGCATCAACAGCCGTGGCTGACTTATGACGAGAATGAAATCGCCGAGGATCAAATCACCGTCGTCGTGCAAGTGAACGGCAAGCTGCGCGATCAAGTCGTCGTACCGATTGACATTGACGAAGAATTGCTGAAACAATTGGCCGTCTCCAGCGAGCGCGTGAAAAAGTTCATGGACGGCAAAGCCATCCACCGCGTCATCGTCGTGCCGCAGAAGCTGGTGAATATTGTGGTGAGGTAGTGCGGACAATGTCGTTTGGTCATCGTTCAGAATTTCTGAATTTGATACAGACAACGAACACTAATTTAGGGGCATTGGGTTCACATGGAAAAGATGAATCGTGAACGTCGAAAAATACTAGCAGGAATTTTCGCTGATAAGGAGAACTAAAATGGCGCAAAATTTATTGGTGATGTTTGCTCCGGTCATTATTATAGGGATCGTATTTGCTGTTGTTTTTGCAATTCAAGATCGCAGACAGACACAACAGCAATAAAGCCAGGGGCATGCTCATGTTAGAATTTGACCGCATCACTTTCGATCCCAATGTGATGGGCGGGCGAGCTTGTATTCGCGGCATGCGCGTTACCGTGTCTTTGATTTTCAACCTGGTCGCCAATGGCATGAGCACGGAGGAGATTATCGATGCCTATCCATATCTGGAGCGAGAGGATATTCGCCAAGCGCTTCAGCACGTGGCAGGGCAAAATACGTGTGCGACAACTTCCATTAAGCGCGGGTGAATAAAGCCCATGTCCAACCATTTCGCTTCCTTTGAAACCATTCTGGAGAGCATCGATGCCCTGAGTCCGGCAGAGCTCGACGCCTTGCAAGCGCGCATCTCGCGTTCACGCCGGAAGCAAGCATCAGCCACAAAAAGGACTTCTGAACGCAGCGTGTTCGAAATTCCTTACGACGAATACCTGGCGTTTTCAGATGCCGAACGCGAAGCGTTGCAGTGGCGAGTTTATCATGAGCATCGCGAGTGGTACGAAGCCAAATTGAAAGCAAGGCGTGCCCAATGGATGATCGTCTGTGGCGGTAAAATCGTCGAGTTTTCAAAGACACTCGCTGATTTCCCGGCACCTGAAAAACTACAAGCAATGGGCAAAGAGTGTGTCTTTATTCCTTTTGTGTTTGTTCCCAAGCCACTCATTGAAGAATCGGCATGGTCAGTCCTGGACGAGGACGGCTTCTACCCAACTTTAACGTTTAGCGTCGCTGGCAAAGTTCAATAGCTGATGAAAGTGGCAATCACATTATGCAACGCGTCCATGCACAACGCGGACGAGCCGCAACCAAACAGGTTTAATCAGCTCAATCCGCTTTATCCGCATACAAAAAATAGTAAGCGGATTGAGCTGATTAAGCGGATAAATTTTTTGTTTTTACACAGATTTGCATTTTAAAGACAACTTGCAATCAAAAAGTTGGAGGCTTTTGAAAACCCCATAAAAGCCGCATAAATATTGAGCGAAATGAAACTCATCAAAAAAATCTTTGCTTTTTTTGCACTGATTTGACTATAAAGGGACTATTGCGTGCGTGACTGGCAAAAAAGCTCGCTGTGTCTGGTCAATCCGAATCGCCAAGCCCTGGCAGGTAGGAATGTGCTGCTAAAATTTCCGGTGAAAGTAGAATTGGATGGAGAGAAAAAGACAACACGAGTGCTTGGCAAAAAGGCAAAAACGAAAAAGCGCAAAAGAGCTTCGTGAAGCAGGCAAGAAGCTTCGCGAAAAAAGTAAGTGAAAATGGCAAGTAATTATGAAAGATTAGAGCTTATCATGTAAGAAGAACAGAACTGAAAAGCTCTCAATAAAATAAGTTACAAGGAACGCAAATGCAAATTGGAATTGTCGGCCTGCCGTTTGCCGGAAAAACGACGATCTTTTCGACTTTGCTAAAACACAAAAGCTCAGACGCCGGCTACCATAAGCAGGAAGCCGAGCGCGGCATCGTCAAAGTTCCGGACGAAAGGCTGGATCGTTTGACCGCTATATTCAATCCCAAGCGCCAGGTGAATGCCACCATCGAGTACGTAAAGGTGCCGGGATTCGAGGGCGATGGGAAGGAGCCGAAGGGCTTGCCGGCGCAATTCATTGCCAATTTGAAAAACGTTGATGCTATTTTATTGGTGGTGCGCGATTTTGCCAATGAAATGTATCCCCACCCCTTTGGCCGTGTCGATCCGGCGAAAGACATTGCGTTCATCAACAGCGAATTTTGGCTGAGCGATTTGGCGATCGTTGAAGCGCGGTTGGAGCGCTTGGAGAAAAACGTCGCCAAAACGAAAGACGAGAAAAATCAGAAAGACCTCGCGTTGATGAAACGCTGCAAAGAGCAATTGGATCTGGAAAAGCCGCTGCGCGAGCTTGAGCTGACGCCGGAGGACGAGCGTTTGCTCAAAGGCTATCAGTTTCTCTCGCTCAAGCCGCTGCTGTACGTGATCAATATTTCCGAGGACAAAATCCCACGTGCCGCCGAAATCGAAAAAGGCTTGGCGCAATTGGTCACGCCGCGTTGCGCGTTGACTTCGTTGAGCGCCGAGATTGAAAGAGAAATTTCGGAGCTGAGTGCGGAAGACGCGGCGGTTTTTATGGCCGATCTCGGCATTCAAGAACCGGCCTTGCACAAGCTGA
>JBOHQZ010000695.1:0-4069 GCA_050732275.1 bacterium | reverse complement strand
GCAATTTCTCATGTTCGAGGGCGACTTGGCTTTTGGTTTCGCCTTTGGCTAAAAAATAGACTGACACACTGGTTTTGCCGTCGCTCCAAGTGATCCGCATGGATTTCTCCGGCGTCGCCGTGCGAATCACGAGCTCCTTCTCCGGCAGCCAACGGTTGCGTAATTTGGCGTCGCTCCAGGCTTTGTAAAGTTTTGCCAACGGCGCAGCGATCGTCTTGCTGCTATTCGCCGAGTATCCCTTCGCTTTCTGGTACACCTCTCGCAACCCGCGCGCCTGCTCGTAGGTCACCGTCACCATCTGCCGCCACCACGGGCCGACGTTATGTTTCTCGCTCAAATACGCGACAATTTCTTTGTGATTCATTTTCTTGCCGCCGACTTTGTCGAGAATTTTGAACCACTCATCCCAAATTTTGCCGGTTTTCGCCTGCACCGCCGCGTCGCTCATGCGGCCAGTCTTAGTGGTTTTGCCTGCCATACACATTTTCCTTGCGTTTAAAGTTTTCTGCCACTCCTTCACATATCTTTCTGACGAACTGTTGTGATGAATCACGCGCTTCTTATTCAAACATCAAGAGCAAATCTTTCTCCAGCAAACCGCATTCCCGCTTGATAAAGCTTTTTCATCTGCGGACTACCCTTTTGCAAGTGCACTTTTCCGGATGCAATCCACACAAACTCACAGGGCAAGGCGTCGAGTTTGGGGGCAGAATTTTGCAGCCAGTTTCGTAGCCAATGGAGCTTTTTGAGCAACTCATCGACGTGCGTGGAAGAAGCCGGGTGCACTTCAATCCATTTTACATTATCTGCACTATTGATTACTCTCAGCCCGATTCCATAATCCCAAAGCGGTTCGTTGGGATGCCGGAAGTGCAGAGATTCCTCTAAATTAATACTGCCAATAATAGCTCGGGAATCATTGCATGAGATTCGCTGGCGATCGTTTTTGGCAAGTGCCTTGAGTCCATCACGCAAGGCGTGCGCCAACTCAGGAATGCCGAGAACGGCTTGCTTGAAACTTGTCCCTGCTCTTGATCGTCGCATCAGCCTACCACCTTGGCGACAACATCACCCACTCGTCCGCTAAATTCGCTCAATCCCCCCCAGCCAGCTTCAGCCGCTTCAGTTGCGCCTGGATCCAAAGCCGAGATATCACGCGCCTCGCCGCTTTCTCTGTCAAAATAATATACCTTCGTCGTTTTGCGGATAACCTTTTCCGCCATCGAAAGCATGGCCTGTGATTTGTTCGCATCGAAAATGTCTAATAAGTAAGCAGGGTCGGCTTGGTGTTCTTTGAGAATTCGTAACGCCCAAACAACATCAAGGACATGCGGTGAATGGGTTGAAAGGCAGACTTTGTAGTCGCGCGAAAGCAAATCCATAATCAGAAGCAAGACTGCCGAAATAGCCTGAGGGTGCAATCCCATTTCTAGCTCTTCAATGACTGCCCATTCAACATCCTTTCGTCGAGATGTCTTGCTGGGTGGGAGCAACCAGTAAAAACCAAGCAGCAACGGCACGAACTCTCGCTGCCCTGCAGACCATACCATGTAAGGTAAGGCTGCTTCGGAAGTCTCTATACCAAGAATTAAACGTTTCTGAGCACGTTGTCTTTCCACGCGCAGTGCGAAGCTTGAAAAAACCGTCTTGACCAGCAGATCCTGTATGTCTGCTTTGAGTCTCTTTATTTGAGGAAAAAGGACAGCGCCCCTTCCAAACTCTGTTTCCATCAGCACGCGAAGCTTTTCGCTAAATTCGCGCACGGCAAAAGGAACACCGAGAGAATAATCCGTGAACGGTCGGGGCCAGCCCTCTCGCAGCGTAAGAACGCGCTGCGCCGGAATGAAGAAAAGGCTTTCCCCTTTAATTTTCTTTTGTCGAGCCACGAGCTTATCCACATCAACCTGGTCTCCCTCAAAGTGAAGCTGACTTTTACCAGGATGCCAGATGCTGCCCATGCCCTCGCCAAAATAGAGATCAAAGAATTCTCCTCTATCTTTGTTCCAGTCCATGCCGTAGCGCTTGAGTTTATCAAGTACCTGGCCGGAATCCATTAGAAGCTTGAGAAATTGCAAGATAATACTTTTGCCGGTGGCCTGCGGCCCCACCAGCACAGTAAGATCTCCAAAAGTGAGATTCGCTTTTTTGATCTGGCCGACGTTTTTAACTGTCAGGGAATTCATGTTTTATTTTTCATCCATTTCATACGCCACTTTGAGCCAGTGCTTCACCTCATCGTCAATTTCCTCGAGCGCGGAAATCGGAATGCGATGCGTAATTCGGTCTTTCTTCTCATAGCCGCCGGTGTTGATGAGCCGTTTGGGCGTTTTCATATTGCCGAGCGCGAGGCCGAGATCGAGGCGCGTGAGCGTCGTGGGCTTGATCTGCGCAAACACATGCTGGCGATAGAGTGGGACGATCGTTGCGCACGGGCAGGCTTTGACGTCTTTGCCAAGCTTCAGGCCAAGGTGCAACAGCTTTTCGTAGATAGGAATCAGACCGGATTTCTTGCCGGCAAACATGGCTTCGACAAGCTCTTCGGGATGGTAGTTTTCCGCGCCGCCTTTGCCCTCGGCGCGTTCCGCAATCCAGTGCGCGTAGTTCGTCGTTATGTTGTGCTCTTGCTTGAGCCACTCGCGACGCTCTTGCTCCGTTGGCGGCCCCGACTTCTTGACGATCTTGATCCATTCTTCCAGCGTCTTGCCGGTTCGCTTTTGCAGGTTTACCATCGACGTGGCTTCCATCGCATAGCCGGGATGCAAACTGTAGAGAGATTTTTTTGCTGAGGCGGGCATGCAAAAGTCTCCTTGGTTAAGCTCATTTTTCATCTTTTTTCTCAATCTTCGCCCACGTATCCCGCAGCGTCACGGTGCGATTGAAAACAAGATGATTGGGAGAAGAATCATTCAAGTCAACGCAGAAATAGCCCTGCCGCTCGAATTGATAAAAACTGCCCGGCGCGGCGCTCGCGAGGCCCGGTTCGAGGCGCGAAGAAGATAACTTTTCAAGAGAATTAGGATTGATATTCGCCGTGAAATCCTGGCCTTCGTCAACCTCGTCGGGGTTCGGCTTGGTAAAAAGATGATCATACAAACGCACTTCCGCCGGAATCGCATGCGTCGCCGAGACCCAGTGAATCGTGCCCTTGATTTTTTTGCCTTCCTGGCCGGAGCCGCTCTTCGTCGCCGGATCGTACGTGCAGCGGACTTCGATGATCTCGCCGGTTTTTTCGTCCTTCACCACGCCGGTGCATTTGACGATGTACGCGTAGCGCAGACGCACCTCGTTGCCGGGGAATAAACGAAAATATTTTTTCGGCGGGTTCTCGCGGAAATCATCCTGCTCGATATAAAGCACGCGCGAGAACGGAACCTTACGCGTGCCCGCGCTCGGATCTTCCGGATTGTTCACGGCCTCCAATTCTTCCACTTGGCCTTCCGGATAATTTTCGATGACCAGCTTGAGGGGGCGCAACACCGCCATCATGCGCGGCGCGCGCTTGTTCAAATCTTCGCGCAGGCAATGTTCGAGCAGAGCAATATCGACCGTGCTGTTGCTCTTGGCCACGCTGATGCGCTCGCAAAAATCGCGGATGGCTTCAGGTGTATAGCCGCGCCGGCGCAGGCCCGCCAGTGTCGGCATGCGCGGATCGTCCCAGCCGGCGACATGGCCTTTTTCCACCAACGTCAACAGCCGGCGCTTGCTCATCAAAGTGTAGTTGAGATTGAGCCGCGCAAACTCGATCTGCTGCGGATGATAGATGCCCAATTGGTCAAGATACCAATCGTACAACGGCCGATGATCTTCATACTCCAGCGTGCAAAGCGAATGTGTGATGCCTTCGATGGAATCCGACTGGCCATGCGCCCAGTCGTACATCGGATAGATGCACCACTTGTCGCCGGTGCGGTGATGCTCGGCATGGCGAATGCGATACATCACCGGATCGCGCAAATTCAAATTCGGCGAAGCCATGTCGATTTTGGCGCGCAACGTTTTGGAACCGTCCGGAAATTCGCCGGCGCGCATGCGCGCGAACAAATCGAGATTTTCTGCAACCGAGCGATTG
>JBOHQZ010000694.1:0-4072 GCA_050732275.1 bacterium | reverse complement strand
AGGCTGAGACGGTCAAGAAAACCGGCCAAAGTCGGGTCGTCGCTGGTCTGCTCGAAGCGTTTCAAGCTGCCGAGAAACTCGCGCACATTGTTTTGCCGGCGCTCGATGATTTTCTCGTCGTGCGAAGTTTCCTGCAGCGCGCGGATGAAATCGAGGCGTTTGGCCAACTCGTCCGCCACCTCACTCAATTTGCCGTCGCGAAATTTGCGGCGAAATTCGTCAATCAAATGCGCAAATTGAATCATCGCGTGCGCCGTCGGCCCGCGCAAATCTTCGATGAATTCCGCTTCGTGAAAGGCGCGATGGAGACTTTTGTGGTGGGCGTGACAATAGGCGTGCATCCGCAGCAGCGTTTGGCTGCCAATGCCGCGCTTGGGAAAGTGCAACGCGCGCTTGAAATTCAGCTCGTCATCGGGATTGCGCATGATTTTCAAATAGGCGATAAGATCGCGGATCTCGGCGCGGTCGTAAAACGAGTCGCCGCCGATGAGCTGATACGGCACATTCGCGGCGCGCGCGGCTTCTTCGAGTGGGCGCATTTGAAAATTCGTCCGCACCAAGATGGCAAAGTCGCTATAGCGTAACTTCGGATCGAGCAGCTTGCGGCTGGCGATCTCGTGGAAAAGCTTCTCGGCTTCGTCGTTCTCGTTGGCACCGCGCAAGACTTTGATTTTGCTACCGCCTTGCCATGCCGTCCACAAATTTTTGCCTTTGCGGCGTTTGTTGTTTTTGATCACGGCATTGGCCGCGTCCAAAATCAATTGCGTCGAGCGATAATTTTGCTCCAATTTGATGGCGCGTGCGCCGGGATATTTCTCCTCAAAGTGCAACATAATTTCCGGATTGGCGCCGCGCCAGGAGTAAATCGACTGGTCGTCGTCGCCGACCACGCAGAGATTGCGGCGATTGCCGGTCAGCAAGCCGATGAAGCGATCTTGCAGCGGATTGGTGTCCTGATATTCATCCACCATGATATAACGATAGAGCTTCTGATATTCGGCGCAAATCTCCGGATGCTCCGCCAAGAGTTTAGTTGCCAAAAGCAGAATATCGTCAAAATCGATGGCGTTGAAGCCGCGCGTGCGCTCGAGATATTGGCCGTAAAGATCGCCGAAGAGCAGCGTTTCGGGGTTTTTCTCTTTGGCGTATGTTTCCACCCCATGGCCGTCATTCTTGGCTGCGGACACGCGTCCGAGCAATTGCTGCGTGTTGTGGCCGGCAAAATCCAGGCTGCGATCTTTGACGATCTCGCGGATAAGCGCGAGTTGGTCGGATTCGTCGTAAATGACAAAATTTTTGCGATAGCCGAGTGGCTCCGCGTGCTTGCGGATGATGCGTACGCCGAGCGAATGAAAGGTCGAAAGCGTGACTTTGTTGGCGGGCTTGCCCACCAGCCCTTCCAGCCGCTCTTTCATCTCCCGCGCGGCTTTGTTGGTAAAGGTGACCGCCAAAAGATTTTCCGGCGGAACGCGTTTGGATTCGAGCAAGTAAGCTAAACGGTAGGTGATCACGCGGGTTTTGCCGGAACCGGCGCCGGCGAGTATGAGCAAAGGCCCTTCGGTGTGTTGAACGGCCTGGCGTTGTTCGGGATTGAGAGCATTTAAACGGGACATGGAGGCAAAACGTAAAAGTAAAACGTAATAAAAGCGTAAGCGAATTTTAATCCACCATCAGACAAAAGGCTGCGCCCGAGGGAATAGCAAGATAAAAATTTGACGGGAAAGAAACAACGGAAAAAATTTTTCGGGTTGAAAAATATTTTAAAACAATAGAACTTTTCCGCAACATACCCTGGAAGTGGAGCAAAATTCTCCTTGTTATTCTTGGGGGTTTGTGGTATATTTTATAAAAGTAGGTGGTTGCAGCTTGAACGGCTTTTGTTATGCCGGATAAAAATTCCAAACCAGAGATCGACAAGTTGCCGGATATTACGGTGACAAGATTGCCTGATTTTAATGAACTTGGCGTATTACCGGGGGGAAATTATTTTCCCACGCGTGCGGAGTTCGAGTCTCGATTTGTCTATTCCGGCGACACTGCTGTTCGGAAACCCATTTACGAAGGTTGGATTAGACACGGACAACAGCTTGTGTTGGATGGTCTTGCTGAATCTGCTCGGCAGTTAGTGAATGGAAGTTTCACTACTGCAAAGCCCAATCCCAATGACATCGATATTGCAGTTGAAGTTCCTGTTGATGGGAAGATGTTTGAGAATTTACAACCAACCTCTCCAATCGTAAGGTTGTTGCGAGGATCGAAACTGAAAGAACATTACAAGTGTGATGCCTATCCTATTTTCTGTCTTCCTATCGATCATTACCTTTATGAATCTATAACGCTTAAATCAATTCGGTATTGGACGAAATGGTTTGGACAGACACGGGAAGATATTCCCAAAGGACGTGTTTGGGCAACTGTTGGTGGACTGAGATGACCGAAGCCAAATCACGGCGAGAGGCTCTGATTTTAGAAGAGATTGAAGATCTTTCGAAATACCTCGAAGGTATCCCCGAAGCTTTGCGCGCGCGGGGCATATTTGAGGCATATTATGACCGACTCGACGCATTGCATGAAGAACTAATCCAGAGTATATTGTCGCCGCCATCTCTCGAGATTAATAAAACCGTTATTTCAGTAGCGTCTCTCCTTGACGAGCCGGATGATAAAACATACTGGCTATCTCGAATTTCTCGGGAGCGTCTGCGACATCTTGAAATTCTCCGCTGCATCAGTTATGGAAAGAGTATTGCCGCTCGACTTCAGAGAGTTCTTGAGTTTGCTTCACTCTCATAGAGTTGAGTATTTGGTGATCGGCGCTTATGCCGTTGGATACCATGGTTACCCACGAGCAACCCCTGACATGGACATCTGGATCGCCCATAATTCCGCCAATGCAGAACGGATGGTCGCGGTGCTGAGGGCGTTTGGATTCGATACATCCGAGTTGTCGGCGGACGTGTTTTTGCAGGATCAAGACGTCGTTCGATTAGGCAAGCCGCCGATGTGTATTAAAATCATGACCACAATTTCAGGCGTGAATTTTGACGAATGCTATGCCGAACGAACGGTCGATATGATCGACGGAGTGGAAGTGAATTTTATCGGCCTGAAACATTTGAAGATCAACAAGAAAGCCAGCGGTAGATATAAAGATTTGAATGATCTGGAAAATCTGCCATAGCCTTGACTGTAATGAAACATATCATGAAAACAAATTCGTTCATTTTAAAATTCGGCTTATTGCCGTCACTTGCCGTTTTGATCGGCTGCGCCGGGCAACCATCGCTCAAAAAAGACGCGGCGGATAAACAGAAAACCGTGACCGGGAGATACAAATCCTATCGCGAAGCCGATCACCGTGCCACCGATTTGGTCGTCCGCGGCGCGCTCGCCGAGATGAAAGGCGAATTTGGCAACGCCCTCAATGCTTATCAGGAGGCGCTGCTCTTCGATTCCACCTCGGTTTCTCTCCACATTGCCATCGCCGAAATTTACTTGAAGCTGAATCGCGCCGAGAGCGCGATTCAAATGCTCAAACGCGGGCTCCGGCTCGATCCGCGCAGCATCGAGATGCACGAAAATTTGGCTAACGCCTATCGCGACGCCAATCAGATCGATGCCGCGGTCAAGGAATACGAAACGATTCTAACCATCGATCCGGAGAATTTGCAGACCATCGCCGTGCTGGCGAGTTATTATTTGCAGCGCCGCGAGCACGACAAGGCGATGGCGATGTATCAAAAATTGGTGGACCTCGGCGAGGCCGGCCCGCGCGAATGGTGGGGACTTGGCATGCTTTATATGACGCAAAAGCGCTACGAGGAAGCATTACAGGTTTTTCAGGATTATCTCAAAGATTCGCCGGGCGACGAGCGGGCTTATCTCGCCGTCGGCGCGGTTTACGAGGCCAAGCAGGACACCGCCGCACTCATTGATTGGTATCAGAAAACGTTGAGCCGCAACGATGATTTCGACGAGGTGCGTGACGCTTTGAAGCGTTTGTTCCTCGCCCAGAAAAAGCTCGACGCCGCTATCGTGCTGCTGGAAGATAATGTTGGGCAAGATTCGACCG
>JBOHQZ010000693.1:0-4073 GCA_050732275.1 bacterium | reverse complement strand
TTGCAGGTCAAATGGCTCGACCTCGAAGACATCGAGGCGCCCAATGATGATTTGCGTCTGCGCGGTTTTGCACAAGGCGCAGCGCGTTTTGCGCGCGGCGAAGGCGCCTGGTACGGCAACGACGCGATTTACTTTGCCTGCACCAACGGCGGCCGCGCGAAGAAGGGTCAAATTTGGCGCTACGTTCCAAGCCCGTTTGAAGGCGCGCCTGAAGAGCAAAATGATCCCGGCAAGCTGGAATTGTTCGTTGAGCCGAATGATGGCAACCTCGTCGACAATGCCGACAATCTAACGGTGGCGCCATGGGGAGATTTGATCGTTTGTGAAGATGGGGAGAAAGAACAGTTTCTCGTTGGCGTCACGCCGAAAGGTGAGTTTTACAAATTTGCCCGCAATGCGATGCCGAGCAGCTCCGAGCTTGCCGGCGTCACCTTCTCGCCCGACGGCACGACGTTGTTCGTGAACATTCAGCACGAAGGCTTGACGCTGGCCATCACCGGGCCGTGGCGAGGATAGTGGAGTTTCTTGCAACTGGGCCCGCTTGTTGGGCGCACACGTCATTTGTAATGCCTCACTTATTGGTGGAAAAACGTAGCGCAGTTTTCCAGACTGCCCCTCGAGGCGGGGCGCCCCCCACCTGTAACTGGCCTATTACAAATTCTTCCCGCCATCGTTCCCGACTCCATATTCAGATAAGACTTGACTATGTCATTCGGCGTGGTTATCATGTTCGAGCGGTGTGATAAAATACTTCGTCTTCAAAAAAAGTCACGCACATTGATCTTCAGAATCAGGAGGAAGAGTCAAATGAAATTTTACCGCCTTTTCACTGTCGTCTTGCTGTTGGCCTTGCCTTGTCTTCCGGCGGCGGCCCAGCAACCGGATTCCACCTTGCTCACTTTGGAACGCATTTTCAGCTCTCGAGAGTTCACCGGTGATCGGTTCGGCCCGGCGCGTTGGCTTGACAACGGCGCCGGTTATACAACGCTCGAGCCATCCCAAGATATTAAAGACAGCACAGATATAATTCGTTATGATACGGCAACCGGGCGCCGCGAGATTTTAGTATCGGCGAAACGGTTGATTCCACCCGGCGCGTCAACCGCATTGGCGATCAAGAATTATGAATGGTCGCCGGATCGGCAGCGCCTGCTCATTTTTACCAACACGCAGCGCGTGTGGCGGCAAAACACCCGCGGCGATTATTGGGTGGTCGATCTCAAAACCTGGCAAATGCAAAAGCTCGGCGGCGACGCCAAACCCTCGACGTTGATGTTTGCGAAATTCTCACCGGATGGCCGTAGCGTTGGCTATGTGCGTGAGAACAATATTAATGTGGAAGACCTCTCCAACAAAAAAATTACACCGCTCACCAACGACGGCTCGCGCACCATCATCAACGGCACGTTCGATTGGGTGTATGAAGAAGAGTTCGGCTTGCGCGACGGTTTTCGCTGGAGCCCGGACGGCAAGTCCATCGCCTACTGGCAGCTCGATGCCTCCGGCGTGCGCGATTTTCTGATGATCAACAATACCGATTCCCTTTATTCGTTCGTCATTCCGGTGCAATATCCCAAAGCTGGCACCACCAACTCGGCGTGCCGTGCCGGCGTCGTCAGTGTTTCGGGTGGCGCCACGAAATGGTTCGAGGTTCCCGGCGATCCACGCAACAATTACATCGCGCGCATGGATTGGGCGGCCAACTCCGAAGAGATCGTGCTGCAGCACGTCAATCGTTTGCAAAATACCAATGCTGTGATGCTCGGCAATGCACGCACCGGCGCGGTTCACACGATTATAACGGAGAAGGACAGCGCGTGGGTTGACGTCGGCGATGATCTGTATTGGCTCGACGAAGGCAAGCAATTTACCTGGGTGAGCGAGCGCGATGGCTGGCGGCATGTTTATCTGATTTCGCGCGACGGCACAAATGTTCGATTGATGACGCCGGGCACATACGATGTTGAAAGCATCGAGTGTCTCGACGAAAAGAGTGGCTGGCTTTATTTCACCGCATCTCCGGACAACCCGACGCAGCGTTATCTCTTTCGGACTCGGCTCGACGGCAAGGGCAATGCGGAGCGTATGACGCCGCGGGATTTGCTCGGGACTAATTCTTACAACATTTCTCCGGATGCAACGTGGGCGTTTCATACTTATTCGAACATCGACCTGCCTCCTGCAACCGTGCTCGTGCAATTGCCGCAGCACGTCGCCGTCCGCGAGCTGGCGGGCAACAAAGCTTTGCGCGCCAAAGCGCGCAGCTTCAAGAAAAAGCCCTCGGAGTTTTTCCGCGTCAATATCGGCGGCGGCGTGGAATTGGATGGGTGGATGATCAAGCCGTATGATTTCGATCCCAAGAAACGTTATCCTGTTTTGTTTCACGTCTATGGCGAGCCGGCCGGACAAACGGTTCTCGATCGCTGGGGCGGGAGAAATAAATTATGGCATCTCATGCTGGCGCAGCAGGGCTATGTCGTGATCAGCGTCGACAATCGCGGCACCCCGGCGCCGCGCGGCCGTGCCTGGCGAAAAATCGTGTATCGTCAAATCGGCATTCTCGCCTCGCAAGATCAAGCCGCAGTTTGCCGTGTGATTCGGCGCTGGCCGTTTGTCGATTCGACGCGCATCGGCATTTGGGGATGGAGCGGCGGCGGCTCAATGACATTGAATATGTTGTTTCGCTATCCCGACCTTTATCACACTGGCATGTCCGTCGCGCCTGTCGCGGATCAACGCTATTACGACACGATCTATCAAGAACGGTATATGGGATTGCCAAACGATAATTCCGCCGGTTTCAAAAACGGCTCGCCGATCACCTTTGCGCACCAATTAAAAGGAAATCTTTTGCTCGTTCATGGCACCGGCGACGACAACGTGCACTATCAAAATGCCGAGGCGCTGATCAATGCACTCGTTCGAGAGAACAAGCCGTTTACGATGATGGCGTATCCGAACCGCTCGCACGGCATCTCCGAAGGCCGAAACACGCAGCGGCATCTGTACGAGCTGTTGACGCGCTATCTTCACGGGCATCTGCCGATTGAACCCAGGGCAAATTGAGCCTATTGTACAAAGATTTTCTCATCCGTTGGATCTTCAAGGGCAATGATGCATTCTAAAGAGAGCTTTGCCGAACAATTACGTCGAAGGGAGCGTCGATGCCGCGCCAGCTTGCCGTGTTGGCCATCGTGATTTGGTCGTGCGAATATTGTAGGTCGCAAGCCATTTCATTGGAAAATTTAGATGGGAAGCTTTTGTACCAGGATGATGCCGGATGCGCGAGCTGCCACGGCGTCAATGGCAAAGGTGCCGACAGCCTGGCGCTCGATCCATCGCCGCCGGATTTCACCGATTGCTGCTTCAACACCCGCGAGCCGCGCAAAGACTGGCACGCCGTCATCAAAAATGGCGGGGTGGCGCGCGGCCTTTCGGAAAGCATGCCGATCTATGGCGAGGCGTTGACTGAAGCGCAAATCGCAGCGATCATCGATTATCTCAAGACGTTTTGCACGGAACGTGATTGGCCGGCGGGCGAATTGAATTTTCGCCGGCCGCAGATCACCGGCAAAGCGTTTCCGGAAAATGAGACACTGCTCGTTGCGACTTATACCTGCGCGCAAAATCAATCCGCCATCACCAAACGCCGCAGCTTTATCTTGGACTGGTCAAGCGCGGACACATTGCCGTTTCGCTCGGCGCACAAATTCCGGTGGCGGGCGAGCGTCCGTTCGATTATCGCGTGGTGAGCTTTCTGCTGTAGGAATACGCCGACGGCGGCCTGTGGTGGTGAAAAAGCGCTTGCAGAACAACGCCAAATTGGTTATTTTATTTTATGTCTTCATTTAAGTTAAAAAAGCCCCGAAAACCGATCGAGCAAATGATCGTTGATGCGATCGTTCGGCATATCAAGCCGAAGCGAATTATCTTGTTTGGCTCGCGCGCGCGGGATGATTCACAGGCGCGGTCTGATTATGATATTGCCATTGACGATGATGAGCTAACGCTTGCAAAGCTGGCCCAGATTCGCGCCGATATGGAGATTGTTCCAACTTTGCTCGCTATTGATG
>JBOHQZ010000692.1:0-4076 GCA_050732275.1 bacterium | reverse complement strand
ATGAGGGTTTTGGCTGGCTGAGCTGGCGCAATCGGACCGACAAAGTTTTTGAAAGCTTGTTTCCACTGCCGGCAGCGATTAAATAGTTTTCGCATGAACATCTGGCCGCTATTTGAAGATAAACCAGCGGACGATTTGTTTGTCCTTAATAAGTTTCATCTTGACTCGATGAGATATTTCAAGTATTTCAACTTTTAAACAATTTGGGTGTAATGCCAGGATTTCGTTTACGCACCCCTTTATTCATTGATTATGGCGTAGCCTCTTTAAAGTTAAATTTTTGCTTTTTCGACAAACATTTTTAAACCGCGAATCAACGCTAATGCACGCTAATATTTTTCATTAGCGTTAATTCGCGCTCATTCGCGGTTGCTTTTTATCCAATGTCAGGAGAATCAAATGTTCAGGACTGCCCTGCTACTTTTGAGCGTTATCGTTTTCAGCGCCACAGCGCTGCTCGCGCAGAAACAAGCGCCGTCCAATCGTCTCGTTCTCATTCTCGATGCTTCCGGCTCGATGTGGGGGCAGATCGGCGGCGAAAATAAAATCGTCATTGCCCGGCGGGTGATGAAAAGCTTGGTGACTAAACTCGGCGCCGATACCCAAATCGGCCTGGTCGCTTATGGCCATCGCCGCGAGAAAGATTGCGAGGATATTGAAATCATCACGCCGCTCTCGGCGTTGAACAAAATCGCGCTGGCGCAGCAAATCGAGGGGCTCAATCCCAAGGGCATGACGCCGATTACCGGCGCGATCCGCAAAGCTTTTGAGACAGTGCCATCGGGAACTGGCGCGACGACCATCGTTTTGTTCAGCGACGGCCTCGAGACTTGCGGCGGCGATCCGTGCCAGATCGTGAGCCAAGCCAAAGCCGGCGGCGCCAATTTTGTGATGCACGTGATTGGCTTCGACGTCGGCAAGGAAAATGTGGCGCAACTGGAATGCGCTGCGCAAGCCGGCGGTGGACTTTATCTCAGCGCGGAGAATGCGGATGAGCTGGCCGCAGCGTTCGAGCGCGCCGTGGCGCCGGCTGATCCGAGCAATGCCTTTCTCTCGGTCAAAGCTGTTGCCAACAACGAATTGATCGATGTGCGCGTACACGTTTTTCAACCGGGCACTCGCAACGAAGTTGCCGGCGGCCGCACCTACGAGCAGCTTCAACCAACCCGCGCCTTTTTCCGGTTGTCGCCGGTGAGTATGATATCGAAGTTCGGGCAATCAATTTCAAAGGAGAGGCCACGCAGCGATTCATCAGCGTCAAGATTGCGCCGGGCGATACGGTGAAGAAGATCGCTGATTTCGGTGTGGGCGAGCTGGCGGTGAAAGTCACGCGCAACGGCAAGCTTTCGGATGCCACGATCAATGTGGTGGCAGCGGGCACAAAAACTTCGGTTGCCAGCGGCCGTTCTTACACCGACGCCAAGAACAATCCCAAAGTGTTCCAGGTCACGCCGGGTAATTATGACGTCGTGATCAAATCGGTTGAATTATCCGGAGAAGTGGAGAAGAGAATCGAAGGCGTTATGGTGAAGAGCGCAGCACGAATGGACCACGCCCACGATTCTGCCAGTGGCACGCTGCGTCTCGGTGCTCGCTCTGGCGGCGCGCTGGTTGATGCTACGGTGCAAATTGTTGATGCGGCTTCCGGCGCGACGGTAGCGCAGGGCAGAACCTACACCAGCGCGAACTCCAATCCAAAAGCATTTGAGTTATCACCGAGGCGTTATCGCGTTGTTGCCAAGGCGATCAAGAGCAGATCGGAAAAGTCGGTGGAGATCACTGTTGCCGCCGGTAAGGTGGCGGAGCAGACGGTGGATTTTCAGAAGTAAAATTTTCGCCGTGTCAAAAAGAGGCTTTCATTTCGTAGGAATCTTGTTCTATTGCGAGTACCGTGTCAGTACGAAACAGGATTCGTCCAGAATGACATGCGATCGGATTGCTCGAACAAATATCTGCTTTGAGAAATCGATGAAACCAGTGGGCAGTCCAAGGAAAAACTCAACCCGCCATTTCTGCCAGCTTGGTTTCCAACGCAGCAATAGCGGCTTCGCAGTCCACGTCTCCGCTAGGCGAGGCGCGCAAAGCTTCCTGATACAGGGCCAAAGCTTTCTCGTATTGCGCAATTCCTTCTGCCGGATTGCCCTGCAAAAGCAAAATGTCGCCTTCTTCGCGCAGCAACACCGCCAGCGCTTTGATTTTTTCTTTTTCACCGAGCAAGAGCGCGAGCGTGCCGGCGTCCATCTTTTTTACCAGCTCGCCGTTCAAGCCGAAAAGCTGCTCGCAGGCATTCTGCGCCAGCAGCCGGGCCTCGGCATAGTTTTGGGCGTTTTTGGCGCCGAGAATTTTCGCCATGACTGCGGCCAGTTGCGACATCAGCCGCATGAGATAGTCGCGCTGGATCATAGTTAAAGTCCGAGGTCGAAAGTCCGAAGGCCGAGGTCTATTGGTCTAACTTGGAAATGATCTTTTATCATAACCGTCTTACAATTTCAAGCCATTGCTCTCTGCACGAAGGTGACGATGAAAAAAACGAAAGCGCTCACGGAATTGGAACGGCTCACGGAAAAAAGTTCATAAAGATCTTTTGCTTCCGTGAGAGTTCTGTTCCGTGAGCTAAATTTCTTTGCTTTTTCAACTCTTCAAAGCTTAAACTATTGCACGCCGGCTTGAGCGACCGCGGCTTTTGGTCTTGCTCACCCGGCGCTTGCGGCTAACCGGACTTTTCTTGCCACCGCGCCGAGCTTTGACTTGGCTACGGCCGCGGGTGCTGACATAAACCAGCTTGACGGCATCGGCAATGACGAAGCTGTCCTTTTCTTTGGTCGCATCCGTCATTTTGATATAACCGCCCGAGCCGGCGTTGAATTTGTAGACGCCGAGCGAATGCCATTGTCCGGGATCATTGTTTTGATTTCCGTATACCGTGTCGATCCCGTCAGCGTGGTGAATCATATAAGGCACCCTCGAACCCAGGCCGCCATAGCCATCACCCCACCACGCCAAGATTTCGTAATTGCCGGGCTGACTCACCTCCGGCCGCCAAATCGCGGCAGCGCCGGCATTGTTCCAGTGCCAATGCGCCCGCCCGCCAAAACTGTCGTTGATGTGGGAGACTTCCTCCCAGGCGTAGCCATCCAAATTGACTCTCGCATCGTTATCGTCAAGAATGATTTCCACCGGCTGCACCACCACGCCGATCATGAAATTGGCCGTCGCCGTTTCGCTCTCTGCCAAGCCGGCCTTGAAAGCTTTGGCACGCACGGTGGCGCTATTGCGCAAAACGAACGGCTGGCTGTAGCGCGTCGAGCGTGACGTCGGTGCGGAACCGTCGATGGTGTAATGAATGGCAGCTTCCGGCGTCGCGCTATAAAGCGTCACTTCCACGGCGTCTTCATAAACGCCGCCCGCCGGGCTGATCGCGGGCATCGCGGCTTTCGGCGTCGCGCCGCCAACCAACACCAGCTTGATCGCATCTGCAACCACGAAACGATCGGTATTGCCGCACTGGTCCAGCATCTTTACGTAGCCGTCGGCGCCGGCGTTGAATTTGTATTGTCCGAGCGAATGCCACTGTCCGGGCGCCTCATTCTGATTCCGGTAAACCGTCGTCGCGCTATCGGCATGATTGATGACATACGGTGTCTGCACGCCCAGGCCGCCATAACCATTGCCCCACCAGGCAAACACTTCGTACGTGCCGGCTTCATGCAGCTCAAAATGCCAAACAACGGAAGCGCCGGAATTGTTCCAATGCCAATGCGCCCGGCCGCCGAAGCTATCTTCGAGATGAGTGATTTGTTCCCACGCATAACCGTCGAGGACGGTTTGCGCATCGTTATCGTCAACGATGATCTCATCCGGTTGCTGCACCGGGCCAATGACGAACTTCGCCGCGGCCATGTCGCTTTCCGCCATCCCGGATTTGAACGCCTTGGCGCGTACCGTGGCGGTATTGCTCACTTTAAATGGCGCAGTGTACCGCGTCGAATCCGGACTCGGCGTCGCGCCGTCGAGCGTATAATAAATTTCGGCGCCCGCGGTGGCGGTGGTGAGTGTTACGACTACCGGCTCGGCCG
>JBOHQZ010000691.1:0-4083 GCA_050732275.1 bacterium | reverse complement strand
ATTCTTGATTACTCATTTGATGAAATTCGAGCGATCCACACGGATCAAAAACGCGCACGGAATTTTTAAAGATAAAAAAATTTTCCATTTTGCAAAAGCATTTTGATTGTTACAAAAAAGATAATGAAACTCAAATCATTTCGATGGTTGCTACGCGCCTGGAGGAAGCAAAGATTCCATACTATATCGGCGGAGGCATCGCCAGCATTAACTATGGAGAGCCACGTCTGACCAACGATGCGGATATTGTCATTCGGATTTTGCCCTTTCATATTCCCAAATTTGTGAAAGCGTTTGAAGCTGATTTCGTGGTAAGCGCCGATGCCGTACAGGATGCTTTGGCCCGGAGATATGCATTCAATATCATTCATATCGAGTCGGCATTCAAAGTCGACTTTTATCCGATTACAGACGAAGATGAAATGGAAATTACCGCTTTTGCGCGACGGCAGTTACAGAATATCGGCGCTGGTGAGATTTGGCTGGCCACTGCCGAAGACGTGATTTTGGCCAAACTCCACCGGTTCCGAAAGGGCGGTGAAGTTTCCGAAAAGCAATGGCGCGACGTGCTCGGTGTGCTCAAAGTGCAGGGCGAGAATCTGGATTTTGCTTATCTCGAGCCAATGGCGGCGCGTTTCGGCTTGGCGGATTTGTTGGCGCGGGCACGGGAAGATGCGGGCAGTGTTTGATGAGTGGCAGAAATTTGAATTGATTTTTGCCAAAATCTTTGCTACTTTCGTACAGAAACTGAGGAGGATTACCCGGTATGAAATTGACGAAAGCGCAATTTTTAACGCTGTCTGATGCTAGTCGAGAAGCCGCTGCGGTAGTATTCGGAGGTTTGATTATTGGAGGGATTTTAGCTCAGCGATTCAGGTGGCTGATTTTAGGTGTGGGCATTGTTGTATATCTTTTTTTTATCGCTCTGGCTCTTTATTTTAAAAAGAAAGGAGAATAGCTTATGGAAGTTACAGTTATCGTCGGCGGAATTATTGCTATTATTTTTACTGTAGTCGCAATTTTAACCCGCGACAAGAAGCCGCAGGAAAAGAAAGGGGAATAGAATATGGAAAATCTGATTTTTCTGAGTGTTCTTTTAGTAATCTTTTTCGGCACGATCGCGTTTCTGACCCGCCATGACAAGCCGGAGAAATAAAAACGGGGCTTTTTTCACAACGACTTATCGCTATGCGTAAGACATCGGAACTGGCTTTGACCCGACGTGATTTTTTTCCTTCAATATCTTCCTCTCCATCTTTCTTCAAACGGATTAACTGATAAAATTTAGAAAAAGTTTTGCCCCTGACTGATAGATTAAGCCCAACTGATAAAAACATCCGTTGGGCTTAATCTATCAGTTGGCGCTATTCTTTTGAACTCAAAAAAAACGCCAATTCGTCGGGCTCTCCATTTGGACGATATAAAAAAAGCCCGGCGAGCGCTGCTGCACCCGCCGGGCTTAAAATCAAACCGCGCTACGAAACTCAAAACGTCTGCGTGAGTCTCGCCATCATCAGCCTTCCCAAAATCGGCGCGCCGATGAATTCCAGGTGCTTTTTGTCGAGCAGGTTTTGCACATTGAGCGAGAAGCGCGTGTTTTTGGAGAACGGAAAATCGTAGCCAAAATTGAGATCGAAGATGGTATACGTTTGAATCTCACCCGCATACGCGCCGGACTCCATGGGGAAGCCATCGACGTAGCGGCCGCGCACCTCGAAATCATAGCCGCGTTCCGGCGCGCGGTATTGAATCGACAGCGCCGCTTTGTTGCCCGGGGCGTTGAGCGCTAGGTTGGCGATGCCGTCGAGATTTCTGACGAACACGCGATTCGGCCTTTTAAAGATGTTGAAGCCGTGCTTGGTGACAAACGAGTAGTTACCGGAAAATGTCCATTTCGGGCTGGCAAAAAAGCTCAAACTGATGTCCATGCCGTTGAGCGAGACTTGGCCGAAATTACGGTAGGTCTGCATAACTTCCGCGCCGTTTTTAAGTTCCTGCGGCGAAATGATGCCGAGGGGAATTCCCTGCAAGAAACCGGCAAATACTCCCGCAAAAATTTGCGGCGTCAAGCCGAATTGTTGCAACGTTGCGACCGCCTGTGGATCAGCCGCCAATTGTATCGCCAGAGCGCTGCTCAAGCTGTCGCGATTCGCAAAAACGTTCGGCGTTTCAACTTTCAAAGGGCCGACAAAATCTCTGATCTTCGTGTGGTAAACGTCTACAGTCACCAGCAGCTTTTGGCTGATGATGCCTTTGTAACCCAATTCAAAGTTGTTATGGATGGTCGGCTTGATCGGCTTGATATTTTGCACGCTGGAAACTTCGACTGGAACAAACGGATCGGAGCTGCCGGTTTGAGCCGCCACGAGATCGAGCCGTTTAAAAATGCCCGGAACCTGACCGGCCGTCAATTGTTGTGGAAGGATGCCGACGATGATTTGCGCCTGCGCCGGCGTCAATACATTGAACGGCGGCGGCAATTGCTTGAGCGCTTCCGGGTCTTGGGCGATCTGGCTCAAGTATTGGCGAACGCCGGGCCATAACGGATTGATGACATCCGAATTGAGATAAGTGCCGGGCGTATAAAAGCGCGAAACCATTTGCGGCCGGCCGTTGTTGAAGCTGAAGTTGTAGCCGGTGTTGGGAACACCGTAGGTCCGGACATCGAAGAGCTGCGTGCGCGCCAACAAAATATCCAAAAACAGATTGTTGGTGCTCGGCGTGCTGAAAGCGCGGTTGTAGGTGGCCCGCAACGTGTGATTCGAGGCGGGCTTGAAAACGAGCGCGGCGCGCGGCGAGAATACCGGATCTTCGATGTGATTGTGATCATCGACTCGCGCCGCCGCCACCACGTCGAGCTTTGACAAAAGCTTTGTTTCCGATTGCAGGTAAACGCCAAGCTCATTGATATTGTCTTTGTCCTCGTTGCGGCCGTTGATGCTGCTCTTGGTATCCGGCCGGGTGAGAATGGCATCCAAACCGTACGTGAAACGTTGGCGCTGCGCCAGCGTGACGCTGTGTTGCGCCTGCCCGGCGATCACCTTCGAATTGTCTTCGATCAATTGGCCGGTATTTAAAATGTACGTATCGCCGGCGTCGCTGGCGTTGACGAATCCCTGCAAGAAGAGATTTTTATAGTTGAAGCGCGCCTGTCCATAGAAATAAGCCCAGCCATCGGCTTGCGCCGGGCCCAGGCCGGTCAGCTCGATCTGGTCGCCGCGATTGTAGCCGGTATTGAAGATCAATGAGGCATCTTTATTCAAGCGCAGATCGAAGCGCGCTTCGCCGGCGATTTTCTCGACGTCAAAATTCGGCGTGTTGGGAACCGGGCCGCCTACTTGGACGATGCCGTTGGCGGTAATGCGAAAGCGGGTGATCTGCTTCGGCAAGCCCAGAAAGCCGTAATAATCCTGCCAGTCGTGGCCGCGATAATATTGGCCGGAAATTTTGAACGCGGCTTTTTCACTCAAAATCCGCGCGTGGCGAAAGGAAGCCATATAGATATTGTTGGCGCCGATGCGGCCATTCGGATGATTTATATCGCTGGGCGTGGGGTCATCTTTGCGGGCAAAATTAAAGAAATCACGGCCACCGCCCCCGACGCTAATGGTCGTCCCTTCGGAGTCAAACGGAGATTTGGTGATAATGTGCATGACGCCGGCGGCGCTATTGGGGCCATACAGTGCCGCACCGGGGCCGGAAACCACTTCGATGCGTGCTATGTCCTCGCCGGTGAGCGGAATGAAATTATACGCATTGAGGCGCAGCGACGGCACGGCGACGTAGCGATTGTCGGTGAGCGAGAGCAGCGCCGTGGAGAAAATATTGTTGAAGCCGCGCACGACGACGTTGCTCTGCGCGATGCCGTTGGTGGCAATATCAACCGCGGGCAGGCCGCGCAAATAATCCGTCGCGGTCGTTGCCGCCCGGCCACGGATTTGCGGCGCTTCCAAAACGGTGATTGCCGCCGGCGCGTCGAGCGCTTTTTCCTGGCGGCGCGAGGCGCTGATCACCACCGGGTTGAGCATAACGCCGGTTGCCGTCAACACGGCGTTGACGACTTTGGTTTCACCGGCTTTCACG
>JBOHQZ010000690.1:0-4084 GCA_050732275.1 bacterium | reverse complement strand
CGCCGAAATGAGGAATTGTAGCTCGTAGTAATGCCTTCAGGCATAAAGCGTTTCCAATCTACAAAAATTCCAGAACAATCCAAGCGCGACGCCTGAAGGCGTTACTACAAACAGAAAACCCAGACTTGAGCCTGGGTTTATTTTAAAAAACACACACCGGCGGTCTGTGTTACGCCGCCGCCGCGATTTTGCCGACCTCCGCATCTTCAAATTTCACCGAGACGACTTTCGACACGCCCTGCTCTTCCATCGTAATGCCGTAGAGATAATCTGCGGACTTCATCGTCAGCTTGTTGTGGGTCACGACGATGAACTGCGTGTTGTCGGAAAATTTTTTGATTGCGCCGACGAAACGGCCGATGTTCATGTCGTCGAGCGGCGCATCCACCTCGTCGAGAATGCAGAACGGGCTCGGCTTCACCAAATAAATCGCGAAGAGCAGCGAAGTCGCCGTGAGCGTCTTCTCGCCGCCGGAGAGCAGCGCCAGCGAGCCGAGCTTTTTGCCTTTCGGATTGGCTTCGATGACGATATCGGCCTCCAGCGGATCGCCTTCGTCCAACCGCAAATCCGCCTCGCCATTCTCAAAAAAGCCTTTGAACACCTGAATGAAGTTTTCGCGAATTTGCGAGAAGACTTTACCAAAGCGCTCGTAGGCGGTGTCGTTGATCACCTTGATGGTGTCTTTCAAATTCGCTTCGGCTTTCTGCAAATCCTCTTTTTGCGCCGTGAGAAAATCAAAGCGCTCTTTTTCCTTATCATATTCGGACAACGCCAGCATATTCACCGGCCCCATGCTCTTCAAACGATTGCGCAACCAACCGACGCGCTCTTCGGTGGCAGCCGCATCAAATTCACCCTCCGGAGCTTTTTGCTGCGTCAAATCAAGCTCGTAAGTTTCGCGAATGTGCTTGATCAGATTATCGCGCTGCATCGTCAATTCCGAAATGTGCAGCTCGGCTTGATGCAATTTTTCCGAAACGTCGTCGCGCTCGGCGCGCACGGATCGAAGCGCGCGTTCTTTGGAATCTGCCGTCTGCTTTTGCTCGCGGAACGTACGCTCGATCTCCGAAACCACTTCTTCCAATTCTTTGCGCTCGGCAAAATCGTCGTGCATTTGCTCGCGCAGACTGTTGATTTGCTCGGCCAGCTCCCGCTCTTGCTGCTCGGCTTCGGCAATCTGCTCGGTGCGGCGCTCGATGCTCTCGGCAATATCGCGCTGGCTGCCGGCATTGCGCTCGATTTCGGATTGCACGTTGCGCAGTTCGGCGCGCCTCTCGACGACGATCACATTGGCCGCATTCGCCGTTTCTTGTGCGGTGCGTAATTCCTGCTCCAAACTCTCCAGCGCGGCAGCCTGCTGCACGTTCGCAGCTTCGGCGGCTTGGCGGCGGGATTTAAATTCTTGCAGTTTGGGATCAAGCTCGGCGAGCTGGGCGCGGAACTCTTGCTGGCCGGCATCGAGCTTGGCCAGTTCGTCGCCGCGTTGGCGGATTTCCTGTTCGGCGCGGCTACTTTCAAAAACCGCCTGGCCGAATTCTAATTCCAGTTTCTGCTTTTCACTCTCGGTTTGCTTGCGTTGATTGAGCAGGTCTTCGCTTTGCGCCAGCAGCCTTTGCAACGCTTCTTCAGCATCTTGTTTCGCATCGGATTGCTGCGCGACTTCTTCCTGCAAGCGCGCGACTTCCGCCTCGAGCTGCTCGATCTGTGTTTTGCGGTCGATGACACTTTCGTGGCTGCGGCTGGTGTCGCCGCCTTTTAGCGGCCCCCATGTCGTCAGCACCTCGCCAGCGAGTGTGACAAAACTTTGGCGATGGGAATTTGATTGCTCCAACAGCGCGCGCGCCTCAGCCAGCGATGAGACGATGTAACATTCATCAAGAAGATTTTCGACTAAAAACCGCGCGGAATCTTCACATTCCACTACCTCGCTCGCCCGCGAGATAATGCGTGGATCATCAAACCGTCCCGCCATATTCCTACCATTCTGCGAATGCGATCCGCGCAACGGCAGAAAAGTCGCCAACCCTTTTTCGCGCTGGCGTAGCATGTCCATGCCCTCAAAGGCGCGATCGGTGGAATCGACCAATAACGAGACCACCGCTTCGCCGAGGGCGGCTTCGACGGCGCGGCGATAATTCTCCGGCACGCGAATGCGGTCTGCCAACGTGCCCAAGCAACCCTCCGGCATGCCGCCTTCCAGCAGCAGATGCTTGACGCCCTCGGGATAATCCTCGTAGGTCTCCAAAAATTTTCTCAGTAAATTGGCGCGATCTTGATGCCGCTGAATGGCGCTGTGCAACGCCATGATCTGCTCTTTGAGGCGGGCAACAGTTGATTCTTTCTCAGCAATGCCATGTTGATTGGCTTCGATCTCAAGATTCAAATGATCGAGACGCGCGAGGACGCCGGCCAATTGCCGTTGCGTTTCTTCGCGCCGGTTGGTCAGCTCGGATTGGCGTTGTTGCAATTCGGCGATTTCTTGTTGCAATACGGCTTGGCGCTTTTCATTAAATTCGATTTGCGTGCGCAAACGCTCGTTTTCTTTTTGCAACTGGCTCAACGTTTCCGCCTCGCCTTGCCGCTGCGTCTCCGCCTCCCGCACTTCCTGCCGCTTCGCCTGATAGCGCTCTTGAAAGCCGCTCAATGCCGACTGTTTGGTGTTCAGTTCGCCGACGACCGTGTCCACCGCGAGCGTCAACTCCTCCACGCGGTTGGAGAGCGTTTGCTTCATTTCTTCCAGCATCGTGCGCCGTGTTTTAAGCTCTTCGATCTCTTTCGCAAAGCGCTCGCGGTTTTCCTTGACGGCGCGGCTGCGTTCCTGGCTGACGAGAACTTGCTCTTCTTTTTTCTTGAGGCGCTCGGTGTTGGCATTCAAATCGCGCTGGCGTGCCACGAGCTGTTTTTCAACTTCCAGCAACGTTAGGCGCATCTCTTCGATTTGCGCTTCCTCGGCAGCGAGCTGTGCCGAGATTTGCTCGCGGCGATCGCGAGAATCTTTAGCACTGTTGACAAGCGGCTCCAACTCGTTTTTGATTTTATGAAATTGAAATGCCGCCAATGCCACGTCAGTCTCACGCAGCTCATTGTCGTAAACTTGATAGCGCTCGGCTTTTTGCACCTGCCGCTTCAACGAATCAACCGTCTTCTCGA
Source organism: bacterium (assembly GCA_050732275.1). Classification (GTDB taxonomy): domain Bacteria; phylum Zhuqueibacterota; class Zhuqueibacteria; order Zhuqueibacterales; family Zhuqueibacteraceae; genus Zhuqueibacter. Next base: position 934 of record JBOHQZ010000690.1, on the reverse strand, counting down.
CCTCGCTGAGAATGTCGTTGAGGCGCAGCAGATCCTGCTCGGTCGCTTCCAATTTGCGGAAGGCGGCTCGCCGCCGCGCTTTGTATTTGCCGACGCCGGCAGCTTCCTCGAAAATGTGGCGCCGCTCTTCCGGCTTGCCGTTGAGAATCTGCTCGACCATCGCCAGCTCGATAACGGAATACGCATTGGCGCCGACGCCGGTGTCCATCAACAAATCCGCAATGTCTTTCAACCGGCACGGCGTGTTGTTGAGCAGATACTGGCTTTCGCCGGAGCGGAACAGCCGGCGCGTGATCTGCACTTCGGAATATTCGATGGGCAAAACGTTGCGCGTGTTCTGGATGGTCAGCGAAACTTCCGCCATGCCCAGCGGCTTCTGCGTTTTCGAGCCGTTGAAAATAACATTTTCCATTCGCTCGCTGCGCAACGCGCCGGCTTTTTGCTCGCCGAGCACCCAACGGATGGCGTCGACGATGTTGCTCTTGCCGCAGCCATTCGGGCCGACGACGCTGGTGATGCCGCTATGAAAAACGAACTGGGTTTTTTTCGCGAAAGATTTGAACCCAAAAATCTCGAGATCGGAAAGATACACAAATGCTCCTGAAGCTGGTTCCTAGTTGCTGGTTTCTTGCTGCTCGTTGCTCATATTCGATGATACGTGCCGTGTCCATGGGCTTTGCGCTATGCCTTCTGCGCCATGCGCTCCGTGTTTCGGCTGTGGATAATGTTGTGGATAACTTGTGAACAACTGCAATATGCTGTAGACGCAAAATTTTTCAAACACAAGCAATAGAGCAAACTAATTTATTGGATGCGACGGAGAAATGCAAGAGAATTTTTTGAGCGCTGTTTTTTGATCGCTGTTTAATTGCATTGTATACTTCAGCACAAGATGTGTGAGTAAAGCACACAGGTGACCATCATGGCTGCCATT
>JBOHQZ010000689.1:0-4090 GCA_050732275.1 bacterium | reverse complement strand
TTGGCGCGCTCGCTGAATTTGCCGACCGTTCGGCTCGTGCAACAAGTGACCCGCCCGGCGGTGGTGGTGGACTATTGCCATCGCATGGGGCTGACGACCAACATTCCGCCGTATGAATCTATCGCGCTCGGCGCCGGCGAAGTCATCCCGCTCGAAATCACCTCGGCGTTTTCATCGTTTGCCAATCAAGGCGTGCGCATGGAGCCGCTGGCGATTTTGAAAGTGGAGGACAAAGACGGGAATATACTGGAAGATAATCGGCCGAGCGGGAAAGAAGTTTTGAGCAAAGAGACCGCGTATATCATGGCCGACATGTTGCGCTCGGTGATGGATTATAGCCGCGGCACCGGGGCCGGCGCGCGCTCGCGCCATCAATTTTACCGTCCCGCCGCGGGAAAAACCGGCACCACGAACGATTATCGCGACGCCTGGTTTATCGGCTTCACGCCGCAGTTGGCCACCGGCGTTTGGGTCGGCTTCGACCGGCAGGATATGTCGTTTGAAAGAGGTGAGACCGGTGCCGCGGTGGCGCTGCCGATTTGGGCGCCGTATATGAAGGCCGCCCATGATTCGCTCGGGCTGCCGGAAGAGGATTTTCTTCCGCCTCCGGGCATCGTGCGCGCCGAAATTTGCACGGCAAGCAAGAGACTTGCCAACGACGAGTGCCCGACTGTTACATACGAAGTCTTCAAATCCGGCTTCGAGCCGAACAGCCATTGCAGCATCCACAAAGGCCGCGAACGCGACAGCCGGCGCCGGCGGTCCTGACAAAATGGATTGTTGGATTGTTGGAGTAATGGATTAATGGGGCCCAATATTCCATCACTCCAGTAATCCATCAATCCATTTACTTGATCAGCTTGGAGACTTCTTTAAATTCCGCCGAGTCGGCGCGCACCATCAGCTCGAATAGCGCCGTCTCCGCCGTCGTGACCACTGCGCCGGCCTGCGTCAAGCGCTGCAATGCGGTTTGATGATCAAGCTCCCGCCGTGAGGAGACGGCGTCGCGCGCTATGTGCACCTGAAAATCATTGGCCAAAAGATCGAGCGCAGTTTGCAGCACGCACACGTGCGTTTCAATGCCCGCCAAAACCGCCTGCCGGATTCCCCTTTCCCGCAAAGCTTGCATCAACTCCTCGCTGCCACAGCAACTGAACGTCATCTTTTGAACCGGCAGCGCGGCTTGCAACGCGTAACGAATCGACGAGATCGTATGGCCAAGCCCCTTGGGATATTGCTCGGTCAAAAAAATCGGCACCTGCAAAAGCTGGCAGCCGCGAATCAGCTTCTGCGTATTGCTCTCGACTTCTTCGCGATAGCGCATGACCGCGTGAACGCGGTCTTGAATGTCAATCACCAAAAGTGCTGTCTGTTGGCGATTGAGAATCGTCGTATGTCTCATGGCTTTTGCCTTGGGATAGTTTGATTACCAATAACTGTTCAGGTAACCGTCCGGAAGGTGAATTAGTTACGATTACCGCTTTGTGCGAGGCAATTGTTTTAATGCCGCTGCAGCGGCATTCCATTTCTTAGCCCCACGCCTTCAGGGGCGGCTCATCCGCCGCTGATGTGCTCGTGTACCATTTTCCAGCCGTCCGTCACCCGCGCCCAAACGCGTGTCACCTTGCCGACACCTTCGGTATATTTGTCGCCGGTTTTAGTTTGTGTCATGTAATGGTAAGTTATCACCACGGTTTGATCGTACAGCTTGGCGTCGTTTTCGACGATGCTGATGGCGCCGGGCGCTGCCGCTTCCATGTCCAGCTTCACCCATTTCATGACTTCACCGCTGCCTTTGATGCGATAAGGCAGCTTGGGCTGGTAGCGGGAAATGTCGTTGTGCAAAAGATTCTTATAGTCGTCTTCTTTTTTGCTTTTAAGGGCGTCATCTAATTGCTTGTTGTAGTTTTGCGCATTTTTTTTCCAAACCTCTTTTTCGTCTTTTTTCTTCACCCCGCTGAAACGGCTCTTCGCCAGATAACCGCCGCCAACGAGAATAATGACAATAAGCAGAATGTTTAAAACGATCATGGACATATTTTATGCTCCTCAACTTTGCCGAATTATTACGCCGGGGGTGCCGGCCGTTTGCGCGCTGCCGTTTTTTTCCGCAGAGAAAAGTGCGATAAAATTAACAAGTTCGGGCATAAATCGCAAGCATTTTTTTTGTTGGGTAGAAGTTCAAGAAGGAAACGGCTTGGCCGCAAAACAAACGGCCCGGTTTCGCATTTCATCTGCCATGCAAAACCGGACCGCATTGTTTACTTCCGTTCCGGAGAGTCACCTGAGCAAACCCCTGCTCACGAGCACAACTGCAAAATTACTTTGCCAACGTCATCCGCTGCACTTGCGTGATCGCGCCCGCTTTCAAAACGGCGTAATAAACGCCGCTCGGCAGGTTTCTGGCTTTAAAGATCGCGCGATAGATGCCGCGCTCTCGATAGCCGTCCACCAAGGTTGCGACGACCTGGCCGGTGATATTGACAACCTTGAGCGATACGTGCATACCCTCGGGCAGCGAGTACGCAATCGTCGTCGATGGGTTGAACGGGTTCGGATAATTTTGCGCGAGGGAGATTTCATCGGGAATCACCCCTGAAGCCGTTTCACCATCCGCCATTTCGCTTTCGGCAGCTTTGGTGATGCCACTCTGCGTGGTGGTGTTGGCTTCATTCGTATAACCCGAAACGTTCGTCGCACTGATCGCGCGCACCCGATAGAAATATTCGGTGCTCGCGCTCAAGCCCAAATCCGAGTAGCTTGTTGCATTTTTCGCGACGGTGGCAATCGTTGCATAAGTGCCAGCGGCGCCGGTTTTCCGTTCGACCTCGAACCCGGTCTCATTGGCAACGGCTTCCGACCAGGTGAGATTGATCTGGCTGCTGCTCACGGCCGTGGCCGCCAAATTGGTTGGACCATTCATGAACGTGAGCGCATCGGCTTCACCAGAGTAGGCCGAATTGCCGTTGGCGTTAAAAGCCCGCACGCGATAGAAATACCGGACGCCAACGCCAAGGCCGTTATTGAGGAAACTGGTTACATTCGCACCGACAGTGGTAATTTCCGCATAAGCTCCGCCGGTGCCGGTTTTGCGCTCGATCTTGAAACCGGATTCGTTATTCGATTTATCTACCCAAGACAGATTGAGCTGGGTCGTGCTCACCGCCGTAACGCTCAAGCTCTCCGGCGGTATCGGGGTGAGCGGCGCGGCAAATGGCGGCGTGGCGCTCGCTTCGTTCGTATAGCCGGAAACGTTCGTTGCGCTGAGCGCGCGCACGCGATAGAAATACTCGGTGCCCGCGCTCACGCCCGCATTCGAATAGCCAGTCGTATTTTTTGCGACAGTCGCAATCGTTGCATAAGTGCCGCCGGCGCCGGTCTTGCGCTGCACCTCGAAGCCGGTTTCAAGAATAACTATTTCCGACCAGGTGATATTGATTTGGCTGGTGCTCACGGCAGTGGCGGTCAAATTGGTTGGACCGTTCATGAGCGTCAAGGTATCGGCTTCGCCGGAATAGGCTGAATTGCCGTTGGCATTAAAAGCCCGCACGCGATAGAAATATTGCTTGTTCGCAAACAAGCCGGTATTGGCATAACTCGCCACGTTTGTGCTAACCGTCGCGATTTGCGTGAATGGCCCCCCTGTCGTTTCGCTCTGCTCGATGGCAAAGCCGTCTTCGTCCGAAGAATTATCCGTCCACGCCAGATCGATCTGGCTGGTGCTTGCGGCCGTGGCTGTCAGGCTGTTTGGCGCTGCCGGTATAGCGAGGTGCGTCGTGTCGCTTGCTTCATTTGTATAACCAGAAACATTGGTCGCACTAATCGCCCGCACGCGATAGAAATATTCAGTGCCCGCGTTCAGCCCCAAATCCGAGTAGCCCGTCGCATTTTTCGCGGCGGTCGTAATCGTTGCATACATTCCACCGGCGCCGGTCTTGCGCTGCACCTCGAAACCGGTTTCGCTGGAAACGGTTTCCGTCCAGGCCAGATTGATTTGGCTGGTGCTGATGGCCGTCGCTGCCAAATTGGTCGGGCCATTCATGAAAGTGAACATGCCAACTTCACCGGAATAGGCCGAGTTGCCGTTGGC
>JBOHQZ010000688.1:0-4105 GCA_050732275.1 bacterium | reverse complement strand
TGTCGATGCCGGAAAGTCGCACGGCGGTGCCCGCGCGCAGACCAACGACGTTTTCAAATGTAACGTAGAGATGAAAAGTTTGTTCAAATATCTTTTCCTTTTTTCCGAGGAAAAAAATCCCCCAAACGATCAAGGCCAGACCGCCGGTGATGAACAAACCCAGCCAGAATAGACGGTTCTTCCTCATGATTATTCCTTAGTGTTGCACATATAAAAGTCAAACCCCGTCCCGATTCCTTTTTGAAAGTTTAATAAGGAAGATCGGGATTCCTTCGCTGTTTCGTAAAGAAATAATGCAAAATCGGGGTTACGCCAATTCGTTAATCGATAAATGTGCAAAATAGTTTTCCACAAACGGATGCCGGCTTTTGAGCAGCTCGGCAAACGTGCCGCTCTCGACGATCTCGCCGGCGTGCAGCACGGCGATCTGGTCGGCGGTACGGTAGGCGCTCTCCACGCTGTGGGTGATGCTGATCGCGGTCACTCCGGTCTCGCGCTTCAAACGCGCGATAAGCTCGTCGATTTCCGCCGAGGTGATGGGGTCGAGGCCGGTGGTCGGCTCATCGTAGAGCATGATCTCCGGCAGCAAGACGAGGGCGCGCGCCAAGCCGACGCGTTTTTGCATGCCGCCGGAAAGCTGCGATGGATACTTGTCAATGGCGGCTTCCATGCCGACAAAACGCAATTTCTCGCGGATGATCTCTTCGCATTCATCGGCTGACAAGTGAAGATGCCGCGTCAAATGAAACGCCAGATTTTCCCGCACGGTCATCGAATCGTATAACGCGGCGTTCTGAAAAACGTAGCCAATTCGCCGGCGCAACGCATCGAGATGGGGCTGTTGCAGACCAACCACTTCGACCCCGTCGATTTGTATGCTGCCCTCGTCGGGCTGTATCAATCCCACCACGCATTTGAACAGCACACTTTTGCCGCTGCCGCTGCGTCCCAAAATCACCAGCGTTTGCCCTTTTGGAACAACCAGGTCGATGCCGCGCAAAACTTCTTGATTACCAAAAGTTTTGCGGAGGTTGGATATTACAATCATCAAAATTCTTTTAGCTGCCTGTGTCGTTTGCTACTGATAAGTTCATTTCAGTTAATTAAGAAAAATGCCCTGTCGAATATTTTGTCCCGTAGGGACGATCGACAATAGCCCAACAATTCATTGGTGGGGATATGATTCATGAATACCTCACAAGTCCCGAAGGGACGAATGAAAAAACGACGAGTTCGTGATCTCACAAGTTTTTCAACCGTCCCTTGCGGGACTTCGCGTGATGTATGCATCTTATTTCCCCACCAATGAATTGGTGGGCTAATTTCGTTTGTCCCTTCGGGACATAGCCTCAACACTTAACTTAATGACAGTGACTGACAACCAATCAAGAGAAGATTCACCCAAACAGAATAACCGTCAACTTCACCAAAACCACATCGGCGACGATGATGAGCAAAGATGACAAGACCACCGAGATCATGGTGTTCTTTCCCACGCCGGAAGTTCCGCCGGTGGCGTTATAACCAAGATAGCAGGCAATCGAACCGATGATGAAACCGAAGGCTACCGTTTTGCCGAGTGCGGGAATCAAGGTTTGGAGGTTGAGAAAGCGCGTCGCCGAGTCGAAATATAATTTGAAGGACATGCTGCGCTCGAGACTCATGGCAAAGTAACCGCCGACTAATGCGAGAAAATCCGCATACGCCGTGAGTATCGGCAGCATGAGCATGCACGCGAGAATGCGGGTGGCGACGAGAAAGCGAAACGGGTTGAGCGCCGCCACTTCCATCGCATCGATTTGCTCGGTGACGCGCATGGAACCCAATTCGGCGCCGATGCCGGCGCCAACGCGGCCGGAAACCACCAGCGCCGTGATGATCGGGCCGATCTCGCGCAACACCGCGACGGCGATCATGCTCGGCAAAAGCGCCTGGCCGCCGAAGCGCGCCAGCGTGCTGCTGGTTTGCATCGCCAGTACCATCCCGATCGCCGCGCCGGCCACGCCGACGAGCAAAAGCGATTTAGCGCCGATTTCGTGCATTTGCCGGCCCGTTTCCATCCATTCAAACGGCGGCTTGAACAAATTGCTCAGAAAGCGCCCGACAAACAAAAAATAGAGCGAGATGCCCTCAAAAAATTTGACCACCGCGTTCATGATAATTTAATATAATAAATTAATAATGAAGATGTCAAGGCAGGGCGGGATAAATTTCGCCGGCTAAAATTTGTAGCCAATATTGAGGTGCGCCAGCAAACGATGCCGGCTGCCACCCATTACGGTAAGCTCGATGGGGCCAATGAGCGTTGGTGCGCCAACGGTGAGGCCGGTTCCGGTGACAAAGCGCTGGCGGTTAAAACGCACTTGCCATTTATCAAAGGTGTTGCCAATATTCCAGCGCCAAAGCACGAAACGGTGTGGAAGGATTTCGTACTGTAAACCAAGCTGCAAAGCTTGCAAATTTTTTCCGGCAAGCTCTTGTGGCCGCAATCCCACAAACGAATCTACGCCGCCGAGAAAAAATTGATAGTGCAAAGGCAAGCCGGGCTTATGGGCGGTGCCGAGCTGCAAACGGCTCAGCAACGAGAGTCGCGGATGCACGGGGAAGAATCCCTGCCAGTCCAAATAGTGGTGGATAAATTGCATGTCGCCGCCAATCTTTTTATATCCGGCCTCGCTTTTTAAAACGACGGAATGGCCGCGGCTTGGAAACACCGCGCGGTCGAGCGTATCGATCCAGAGCAATCCAAAAAGCGAAGCAAATTTTTTATCCGTTGCTGTAAAAGCCCTCGGCGCAATCTCCGGAGAAAAGTGATCGAGCTCCCCTTTCAAGCCGAGACCTGAAATGACGGCATGAGAAAAAAGGGAGCCAAAGAAAGCTTCCAAAAAAGTCGACCGCCGGCGCAAGCTGGCGATGCGGCGACGTTGCTCATAAATCTCAATCGAAGTTCTGGAGTAATTGGCGCGTCCTCGCAAGCCGAGGCGCGGGCGCAGGCCCAAATGAATAAAATACTGCGAATCGAATTGGAGCTGCTCTCCCAGCTTCAAATCAAAAATCAAAACCGAGCCGTGCTCGGCGCGATTGCGAAATGTCGTATTGAGCAGAAGCGCAGCTTTCGTGTTGCTGTCGTAACGCAAGCTGAAGCGGAAAATATCGGCGGCAGCCTTTTCAACCACCTCCACAATCAATTTGGTTCCGGTTCCGGCCGGCTCGAGGCGATACGTGACGCGCTCGAAAAATTGTGAGCTGTAGACCCGCGCCACGGCCTTTTCCAGCTCCGCGGCGGTTATCCAACGCGGCAGTTTCAAATCCAGCTCCGCCAGCACGAGACGGCGGGAGACGTCACGCAATCCGGCAATGGCGAGGTCTTGAATGTAAATCGAATCCACGCGTGGAACGATATATTCGTCTGGCTGCGGCAAAAAGGGCTTGAGAGAATCGGCGAGCGCGCGCAACTGCGGCAACAGGCGCCGCGCCGCCATTTCTCCGCGCGCGATCAACGTATCGGCGCGGTCAAAACTCGCGACGGTAAGCCCCGTGAGGTCGGGCGTGATGAGAATATCGCAAAGTTGGCGCTGTTTGGCGTTGATCTCGGCGCCGCGAAAACTCATGGTTTGATCGATGATGCTAAAAAATGTCGTGAGTTTTTCCGCCGTCAACAGGGGCGCTCCCACATCGACGCCGATAATGATGTCTGCACCCAAACGACGCACATCTTCGGCGGGCAAATTTCGCGCGACACCACCATCGACCAAGAGGCAGCCGTTCAGCTTGACCGGCGTGAAAATCGTCGGAATCGCAATGCTCGCGCGCAGCGCTTGCGGCAGAAAACCATTGTCCAGTGCAACGGCTTGACCGGTTTCGAGATCGGTAGCGACACAAGTAAAAGGAATCGGCAGCGCTTTGAAATCCGAGACGTGATGAACCGGCAAAGTGAGACGCGCCAACATGGCGCCGATCTTTTGCCCTGCAATCAGGCCGGCCGGTAATTGCACGTTGCCTCGGCGAATGGGAAATGTCGCAATGTAACGCGCATCCCAAAGTTTCTCTTCCATCGGCAGATCGCGGTGGGTTGCCGCGTCGTTGAAAATGGCCTGCCAATCTT